>NZ_JBFAJA010000015.1:0-154763 GCF_040654975.1 Dactylosporangium sp. NPDC050588
CACTTCCGATGACCCCCATCGCAGCCCTGCCGACCACCCCCGGCCCGGCGGCGCCGACCCTGACCTCGGGACGCCCCCCGTTCGCGGCAGCCCCCCCCCGCGGCCGGCGTGCGCTGTCATGCTGCGCTGTGCCGGCTGCGCGCCTCCGGCGCGCCGCGGCGGCCTTCGCGCGTGCGCGCGGCATCCCCGTGTCTTGCCCATGACTGAGTAGCGGATCCGGCTGCCATGGCGACCGGACCCGCTACTCGATCATCGGGATGCGGCCCAGTCGGTTGGTTGTGGCAGGCCTGCCTCGGCGCGCCAGGGGAGCGGGTGGAAAGGGCCGTGGTCCAGGGCAGGCTGCAGCATCGCGATGCCGGCGGCGAACGCGTCGACGAGGTCGGCGCCGTTGGTGACCTGCCAGGTCTGATCGCGGACGTAATGCGTGTTGTGGTCCGGCCGGCACCAGCAGGCGACCTCCACGGCCGCGTTGACCGTCAGGTCCGGGCGACAGGCCAGGTCGAGGGTCAGCTCCAGCCAGTCGACGTCGGTGCTGAACAGCGCGATCGACGCGTCGAGCAGCATGGGTCCGTGGCCCGCGGGGTGGCTGCGCTCCGGAAACCAGCGCCACGCGACGCGGCCGGCGGCGTGGGTGTCGAGCTCACCGGCCAGGCGGCGGATCTCCCCGACGACCGGCGCGCAGTCGCGGGGGAGCACCTCGAGCAGTGGGACCTCGACGATCGAGTTCCCCGGTCCGGCCACCCGGGAATTCTGGCACGAGTGAGGCTCGTGCGGGCCGTGCCGGGTCAGCCCTTGAAGAAGGCCCTCAGGACGGGGGCGAGGACGGCGGTGTCGACGTTGTGGGGCTGGCCGTCGAGGAACTGGGCCTCGCCTGCCGGGAGGAGGCCGGCGAGGGCCGCCGCGGTGTCGCGCATGAACGGCATGTCCCTGCCGCCCGCCAGTACGAGCGTCGGCAGCGTCAGGTGCTTCGCGTGGTCGACCGGGAGGCGGTAGTCGCCGAGGATGCGGGCGTCGTAGGCGAGGGTGTGCGCGAGCGCGACGGTCTCGGCCCAGAAGGGCTTCCGGCGCATGTCGGCGACGGCCTCCGGCGGCAGGCCGACGACCGCGGACATGAAGTACTCGACCGCGGCGTCGCGCCGGTCGTCGGCGACCATCGTCTCGAGCCGCTGGACGTGGTCCGGCGGTGGCGTCGGCATGCCCTGCGGCAGGTACGGCGGCTCCCACAGCGCGAGCTTCGTGACCGGGAGGCCGGCGCTCGCCGCGAGCAGCGCCAGGGCCGCGCCCGAGGACCCCCCGAACAGCCCGGCCTCGCCGCCGGCCGCGTCGATCACCGCCGCGATGTCCTCGACCTCCCGCTCGACGGCGTAGGGCTGCGTGTCGCCGCTGGGGCCACGGCCGCGGCGGTCGTAGTTCAGGACGGTGAAGTCGGGGGCGAGGTGCTCCGCCAGGGGAGTTTTGTCCGAGCGGTCGGAGGCCGACCCGGCGACCAGCACCACCGGCGGACCCTGCCCGATCCGGTCGAACGCGATCGTCGTGCCGTCCTTCGAGGTGATCTGTTCCATCGTCATCCCTCCTCGTCCTCTCCGACCCTACGAGGAGAACGGCCGGCCCGCTCGGTGCGGCGGCGGGCCGGGCGGCCGGGCGACGATCAGTAGTCGGCGTAGTCGGTGCCGGCGTCGGAGTAGTTGCCGTTGGTGTTGTCCCAGCCGAGGACGGCCCTGTTCTGCGGGGCGCCGAGCACCCACGGGTCGGCGCCGAAGTCGAGCTCCTGCTCGGTGATCTTGATCGGGTCGGTGCTGACGAGGGCGGCGTGGGCCGGGACGCCGGACAGGCCGACCAGCAGGCCGGCGGTGGTGAGGACGACGGGCGGCTTCTGCGACATGACGGGTCCTTCGTGGACAGGCGCCGGTGGTGGCGCCCGTACACGGTGGACCGCCGACCTTCGGTATTCCTTGCACGAACCTTCGGTGGGCAGCGGGCAGCGGCGTGAGTCGATAACATCCGACCTTCACGACGAAGCGAACGACGAAGCGAACGACGAAGCGAACGACGAAGCGAACGACGGAGGCTGTGGTGGCGGGGGACGGGCCGAACGTGTCGATCATCGAGTCGGCGCACCAGGACAGGCCGGGCGGGCGGCGGACGGTGCTGCTGGCGGCGGTCCTGGTCGTCGCCGCGGTGGTCGGCGTCGTGGTCTGGCGGTCCAGGGACACCGACCCGCCGAAGGGGACCGCCGCGCCTGCGGCGCGGGCCTCGGAGCTGTTCGCGGCGGACGGCACGACGCTGATCGCGCGGTTCGACACGGAGGACCCGCGGGAGAGCTGCCTGCGGGCGCCGGTGAACGACTGGGGCTTCTTCTGCGACTCCGTCGTCACCTGGTGGCAGGGCCAGGAGGCGTTCGGAGCCGACAAGGCGGAGCGCACCGGCCGGCTGCGGCAGGGTGGGTACCGCATCGTCGGCTCGCTCGATCCGAAGTTGCAGGTCGCCGCCAAGCAGCGGGTCGACGCGGTCGTGCCGGTCACCGACCCGAACGTGTTCTCCGTCGCGTCGATCGAGCCAGGCACCGGGCTGATCAGGGCGATGGCCGCGAACCGGAACTTCCGCCGCGCGGCCGCCGCCGCGGTGAGCCCCGGCGTGCCGTCGGGCGACGGTCCGCCGGCGTGGCCGTACACGGGGCCGGACGCCACGGACGCGCTCGTCGCCGGCGACGAGAACATGCCCGGCACGCAGGCCGGCGCGCCGTTCATGATGTTCACCCTCGCCGCGGCGCTGGAGGGCGGGCTGAAGCTGGATCACGCGATCGACACGAAGAAGGTGTACCAGTCGAAGTTCCGCATCGACCCGCAGAGCCCGCTCGCCTGCAACGGCGGGTACTACTGCCCCACGAACGCCGGCGACAAGGCGTACCAGTCGGGGCGGCGGACCATGTGGGACGCGTTCGGCCACACGGTGGTGACCTACTTCGTGGAGCTGGAGGAGCGGATCGGCGTGGAGAAGGCCGTCGCCCTCGCGCAGCGCCTCGGCATCACCTTCCGCGCCAAGGAGGACCAGGCACTGGGCAAGAACAGCGCGA
Organism: Dactylosporangium sp. NPDC050588; assembly: GCF_040654975.1. Taxonomy (NCBI): domain Bacteria; kingdom Bacillati; phylum Actinomycetota; class Actinomycetes; order Micromonosporales; family Micromonosporaceae; genus Dactylosporangium; species Dactylosporangium sp. NPDC050588. The sequence goes on from NZ_JBFAJA010000015.1 coordinate 3,074, forward strand.
TGTGGGGCGCGTTCACCCTCGGCGTCTCGGCGACCAGCACGCTGGACCTGGCCAACGCGTACGCCACCCTCGCCGCCGACGGCACCCACTGCGACCCGCTGCCCGTCGCCAAGGTCACCGACGCCACCGGCGCGCAGGTGCCCGGCGTCGGCCCGAACTGCGAGTCCGTGCTGCGCCCCGAGGTGGCCCGCGCCGCGATCGACGCCGCCCGCTGCCCGGTCGGCGACGCGTCCGCGTTCGGCGACCGCTGCGGCGCCGGTGCCGTGCCGGCCAGCACCGTCCGGGCCACCGTCGGCCGCCCGGTGGCCGGCCAGTCGGGCGTGACGGACAGCCGCCGCGCCTGCTCCGTCGTGATCGCCGGACCCCAGCTGGCCACCGCCGGCATGATCGCGACCGCGCCGTGGGCCCGCACCGGCCAGGCCGGGATCCCCGCCGGCGTGCCCGAGGCCGCGATCGGCGCGGTCGCGACGGTCCAGCACGACGGCCTCGCCCCGCTGCCGGTCCGCGACTTCACCGCCCCGCCGCGCGAGGTCGCGCTCGCCTAGCGCGCTTCGTCTGGGCGTCCAGGTCAGCCGGCGAGCTTCACGTCGATGACCGTCAGGTCCAGGTCGAGGTACACGACGATGGAGTGCTGCCCGAAGAGGCCGCCGTCGTCGAGGTACACCGTGACGTCCTCCTCGGTGACGTCGACGGCGGCCGGGGTGATGCGGGCGGTGAACGCCGGCTCGTCCAGCTCGACGTCGTCCTGCCGCCAGGTGTCGTTGTACAGCTCCAGGCAGGCCTCGGCGACGCTGCGCCGCAGCGCGTGCGGGTCCAGGTGGCGCACGACGCCGGCCGCCGTGTCGAAGAGCGGGCCCTGGCCATCGTCGACGCCGGCGATCGGCGTCAGGACGAGCGTCACCTCGTCCGTGCCGCCCAGCCGCACCGGGGACAGCGCGCGCCACTCGAACGGCGACGCCTCGAACGCGCCGAGCTCGGGGTGCCGGTGCCGGCGGCGTCCCATCCGGATCTCCCGGACGCCGTCGTCGTCCTGGGCGGTCCCGTCGGCGGTGAAGCCGTGCCGGCGGTAGAGCGGGGAGCTCACGGTGCGCATCGTAGCCGCGGGCGCGCGGGAAGCAGCCTCGGGCGCGCGGGAAGCCTGGGGCGCGCGGGAAGCAGCCTCAGGCGCGCAGGAACGTGAGGACGGCGAGGACGCGGCGGTGCTCGCGCTCGTGCTGGACCAGGCCGAGCTTGGTGAAGATCGATGTGACGTGCGCCTCGACGGTCTTGATCGCGAGGTGCAGGTCGGCGGCGACCGCCGCGTTCGACAGGCCCTGCGCCATCAGGGCGAGCACCGCGCGCTCGCGGTCGGTGAGGTCGTCGAGCGGGTCCCGTTCGCGGCGGCGGGCGACCAGCCTGGAGACGAGCTCGGGGTCGATGACGGTGTCGCCGTGCGCGACGCGGCGCAGGTCGACGGCGAACGCGGTCAGGTCCGACACCCGGTCCTTCAGCAGGTACCCGACCCCGCCGTCGAACTCGGTGATGAGCCGCAGCGCGTGGTGCACCTCCAGGTACTGCGACAGCAGCATCAGCCCGACCCCGGGCGCCGACGCGCGGATCGCGGCCGCCGCCTCGATGCCCTCGGCGGCGAAGCCCGGCGGCATCCGCAGGTCGATCACCGCCACGTCCGGGGGAGCGGCGCGCACCTGCGCCAGCAGCGAGGCGACGTCACCTGCCTGACCGGTGACGGTGCAGCCGGCCTCGGTCAGGATGCGGGCCATGCCCTCGCGGAACAGGACGCCGTCGTCGGCGAGCATCACGTGCACGGGATCACCGTCCGCAGCCGGGTGCCGGCCGGTCCACTGTCGACGGTCAGCCGCGCGTCGAGGATCGCGAGCCGGTCCATGAGCCCCTCCAGGCCGCTGCCGGGGCGCACCGCCGCGCCGCCCGTGCCGTCGTCGGCCACCTCCACGACGAGACCCGCGGCGGCCAGCGAGACCGTCACCGAGACGACGGTGGCGCCGGAGTGCTTGGCGGCGTTCGTCAGGCCCTCGCTCACCACGAAGTACGCGGTCGCCTCCGCCTCGGCCGGCAGCCGCCGCCCCACCGACACGGTGAGCCGCACCGGCAGCGGCGAGCGGTCGGCGAGGAAGCCGGTCGCGGCCTCGATGCCGTCCTGCGTGAGGACCGCCGGGTGCAGCCCGCGCGCCATCTCCCGCAGCTCGGCCGTCGCCTCCAGCAGTTGCTCGCGTACGGCGGAGGCCTGGGCGGCGACGTCGTCGGCGCCGGCCGCGGTCGCCGAGCGGACCACCCCGCCGAGCTCCATCGCGACCGTCACCAGGCGCTGCTGCGCGCCGTCGTGCAGGTCGCGTTCGAGCCGCCGCCGGGCGGCGTCGCCGGCCGCGACCAGGCGCTGCGCGGTGGCCCGCAGCTCCAGCACCAGCCCCGCCTGCGCGGCCAGGTCACCGACGAGCCGCTGCTCGGCCGCCGACAGCGGCTCGCCGGGCGCCTTGGTCACGGTGAGCGCGCCGCGGAACCCGCCGTCGTGCCGTACGGGCACGGCCACCAGGTCCGCCAGCCGCCGCGCCCCGTCCGGTACGGGCGATGCCGCGGGCCAGACCGACACGGCCCGCAGCGCGTCCGGCGGTCCCGTCCACAGGACGACCTCCCGGGCGCCCACCGCGTCGGCGACGGTGGTGCAGATCCCGTCGAGCAGCCCGCCGGCGGGCGCCGTCAGGTGCGCCGACAGCCGGGCGAGGGCCTCGTAGGGGGTGGCGCGCCGCCCGTACACGAGCCGGTCCGCGATCCGCTGCACCCTGCGCCGCAACGGTTCGAACGCGACCGCGACCACCCCGGTGGCGGCCAGCGACAGCAGCGTGCCGTGCCCGTCGACGAGCCGCCCCACGCCGGTCACGACGACGGCGTAGCCGGCGGTCACCGCCGCGGCCATCGCGCCGAACACCAGCGACCGGTTGATGACGGGGTCGATGTCGTACAGGCGGTACTTGAGGATCGCCGCACCGGCCGCCGCCGCGATCAGCGGCGCGGTCAGCGCACCGGGCACGGGTGAGCGCCACACGGCGAGCCCGACGAGCATCACCGCCGCGGACACCGTCACCGCGTACACGAACCAGCGCAGCTGCCGCGCCTCGTCACCACGCGCCTGCCGCATCCGGACGACGACGCAGGCCACCCACGTCAGCTGCAGCAGCAGGTACCCGAACGGCCGCGCCACCCCGTAGAACGCCTCCGCCGCCGCGGCGCCCGGCAGGTGCAGCGGGTGCGCGGCGACGAGACCGGTCCGCCCGTACTCGACCGGCCACAGCGCCGACACCGCCGACAGGACCAGTCCGACGGCGCCGAGCACGCCGACGACCGGCCGCCAGGCGCGCGACGGCAGCCGCCCGGTCGGGAAGCCCATCACCGTCACCCCGATCAGCACCAGGACCAGCGGCAGCGGCCACACCCCGCACCAGCCGACCCAGGACGCGCCCGGCAGCGGCCCCGGATGCAGCCCGTACTGGCGGCCGGCGTACATCACCGCGTGTGCGACGCCGGTGGCCACGAACAGCCGCCCCTCCGGGTTGCGCGGGCTGCGCCGCAGCACGAACAGCCCGACCGCCGTGAACGCCGCCGCGATGAGCCCGTTGTGCAGGTTCCCGACGTGCCAGCCGAGCGCGGCGCCGCCGGCGACCAGCACGGCCGTCGCGGCACCCACCGCCGCTCTGCCCAGCGTCCCGTCGCGCGCCACGTCCACATCGTGCCAGCGCAGGCGCCCGACGGAAGCAGGGTTAACCCGGCAATGTTCCAGGGCCGGCCCCGATGCCTCCCGATGGTGGCGGCGGCCACGGTACGGGTACCCGCCTCTCTCAGGAGTCCGACATGACCGCACGCCCCGCCACGCCCGTCGACCGCGTGCTGACCGCGGCACTGTTCGTCGCCCCGGTGATCTACCTGATCGCCGACGTCCTGTACGCCGTCCGCGGCTGGGACGACCCCCTCGCCGCCGTCTTCCACGTGCTCGGCGCCACCGCGTACATCCTGCTCATGCTGCGACTCGTCGCCCTCGGCCGCGGCGCCCTGGCCGCCGTCCTGCTCGTCGTCGGCGCGCTCGGCGCCGCCGGCAACGTCGCCTACGGCTTCAACACCATCCACGTCTCCCTCGGCGACACCGACCTCGTCGACGCGTCCGGCGCCGCCACCCTGATCAAGCCGCTCGGTCTGTTCTTCCCCCTCACCCTCCTGCTCGGCGCCGCCGTCCTGCGCCGCACCCAGCCACTGTGGACGGTCGTCCTGCTCGCCGTCGCGGCCCTCGCCTGGCCCGTCGCGCACATCGCCGACATCGGCTGGCTCGCCGTCGCCGTCAACGCCGCCCTCGTCGCCACCTTCGCCGCAGTCGCGCTCCACACCCCCGCCGAGCACGGTGAGGCATGAAGCACCGCCGGCGCGGTCGCAGCTCAGCCACTGCTCCGTGGGTGCCGTCCGGTGTACCGCGGCGGCAAAGGCGTTGCGGGGGCTCGCGTGGTGTCCGAGCATTGATCCATGCGGGCGATGCAGCGACCTTGGACCAACGGAGAGCTGCTGGTCATGGTGGCCGTGGGGTGGGTCGTCGGGGCGGGTCTGCTGCTGCTCGCCTGGCGCAGCGACGTGGAGGACGAGCGGCTGCGCACGGCACCGCAGTGCACGCATGAGCAGGAGTTCACGCCGGCGAGATGCCTGGCCGAGCTCGACGGGACGCTGGCCTCGGTCACGACGAACCTCGCGCAGGTGGATGTCGCCGGGCGCCGTCTGACGATGAGCACCAACGTCAAGCACCCGCCGAACGCGGGTGACCGTCCCGTCCGGGTGACGTTCTACCGGGGCGAGCCCATCCGCATCGAGGCGGACCACGTACGGATCGAGACGAACGAGCGTCCGGCGGACGACCGCTGGATCTGCGTGGCCCTCGCCGCGCTCACCGTGGTCGGCAGCACCGGGACCGCCCTCGGCGCGCTCGCCCGCAGGAGATCGCCGGCCGCTGCCTGAGCGGCGCATGTCCGCACCCCGCAGCCAGGTGGTGCGGCGGCGCTTCGCCGGGCGGGCCGGTGCCCGGGTGCCGGGCGGTGCGGGCATGGCGCGGGACCAGACCGCCAGGGTGGCGATCATCCCGGTTCCGTCGGGGGTTTGCCCCACCGTGCGGCACCCTTCGGTGGATTGACAGCCGGCGCGGCGGTCCCCACGCTGATCGGGCACAGTCTGTAGTCGCGTTCGGGGGTCGCGCCTGATGCCGTACCGTCACCGGGCGTACATCGCCGTCGTCGTGCTCCTCGCCGCAGTCCTGGTGTGGGTGGCGCCGCGGACGTCGCAGGGAAGCGCCCGCGCCGACGTGCTGGACGTGCTGTTCGTCGGCAACAGCCTGCTCGGCTCGTTCACCGCCGCCACCGGCGAGGACACGCCCGCGCTGGTCCGGCGGCTCGCCTCGTCCGCCGGCCGCACCGCCGACGTCACCGAAGTGATCCACTCCGGCTACACGCTGCGGCAGACCTGGGACGGCGGCCTCGTCGCGCGGGCGCTCGGCGGCGGCAGGCGCTACGACGTCATCGTCCTGCAGGAGTACAGCACGCTCGTCGCCACGAACCTGCCCGCGGCGAAAGGCACCCTGCTCAGCCTGTACGCACCGACGTTCCGTCGCACCCTGAAGCCCGGCGGCCGGGTGGTGCTGTTCAAGAACTGGGCCCTGGTCAACCCCGCCCCGTTCCCGTCCCGCGCCGCCGCCAAGACGGCGATCGACACCAACTACGCGGCCCTGTCGGCCGCCCTGCCCACCCCGAACGTCGTGGCCCCGATCGCCGACGCGTTCGAGACACTGATCGCCATCCACGGCGCCCCGTTCCTCATCGACCCCGACGGCAAGCACCCCAACGACACCGCCCGCTACCTGGACGCCGTGACCCTCTACGGCATCGTCTTCCGCGACTCACCCCGCGACCTCGCCGACCTGTACCTGCCCGCCCCGGTCGCCGCCGAACTCCGCTCCGTCGCCGCCACCGCGCTCGGCTACTGAGCCGCCACACTCCCCGACTTTGGCGGCGCGGGCGTGAGAAGGTGGGGTATGCCGTTGGGTGCGTACCCTGTCAGGACGTCGGTCGCCGTGTCGGACATCGAGCGGGCGGTGGCGTTCGCCGTCGAGGCGGATGCCTGACCCTTCGCGCGGCAACGCTCAAGCCGGGCGCCGCGCGGCCGATGGGCGGTGCAGGGGGTGTTTGGGATGGTTCGGAACCTTCCGATCGCCGGGAAGCTGGCGTCGACGGTGGCCGTGGTGTGCGTGCTGCTCGTCGCGGTGGGGATGCTCGGGGTCAGCCAGCTCGGCGCCGCCCAGGATCGGCTGCGCGGCATGTACAGCGACAATCTGCAGGACATCGCCGACCTCGACGCCGTCGCGCTGCACTTCCTGATGGTGCAGAACCACGTCGCGAACCTGGCGATGGTCTCCTCCGACGCCGACCGGCAGGCCGCGCTCGCCTCGATCGACGAGGCCAACGCCTCGCTGGACCAGGCGTGGGACGAGTTCAAGGTGCTGCCGGCGGCGGGTGACCCGGCCGACCACACCCGGTTCGAGGAGGCCCTCTCCGGCTACCGCGCGGTGCTCGAGCAGGAGGTGCTGCCACTGGCGAAGGTCGCCGACGCGGACCTGGAGCAGATCACCGCGCTGCGCAAGACGAAGGCCGACCCGCTCCTCGCGGCCGGCCAGCAGGCGCTGGACCGGCTCGACGCGGCCGTCGACGCCAAGGCCCGGGACACCCTCGCGACGTCGCAGCGGGCGTACGACCGCTCCCGGACACTCATCGCCGGGATGATCGTGGCGGCGGTGCTCCTGGCCGCGGCCCTCGTGTGGGCCATCAGCCGGATGATCGCCAGGCCGTTGCGCGCCACGGTCGGCGTCCTGGAGTCGATGGCCGAGGGCGACCTCGGCGGGCGGCTCGACGTGGCCGGCCGGGACGAGGTCGGCCGGATGGGCGCCGCGCTCAACCGTGGCCTCGAGCGCCTCGGCGAGTCGCTGCGCGGGGTGGACGAGCTCGTCGGGCGGGTCTCCTCCGCGTCGGAGCGGCTCAGCCAGGCCGCCGGCGGCATGAGCGGCAGCGCCGAGCGGTCGGCGGTCGAGGCCCGGGCGGCGTCCCGCGAGACGGACCAGATCAGCCAGGACATCGGTTCGGTCGCGACGGGCTCCGAGGAGATCGGCGCCTCGATCCGGGAGATCGCCCGCAGCACCTCCGACGCGGCCGGGACTGCCGACCGGGCCGTCCGGGACGCCGCCGAGGCCGCGGGCGTGCTGCACCGCCTGGGCCAGTCCTCCGGCGAGATCGAGACCGTGGTCAAGCTCATCACGTCGATCGCGGAGCAGACCAACCTGCTCGCCCTGAACGCGACCATCGAGGCGGCGCGGGCCGGCGACGCGGGCAAGGGCTTCGCCGTCGTCGCCACCGAGGTGAAGGACCTCGCCCAGGAGACGGCCCGGGCCACCGAGGACATCGCCCAGCGGGTGGCGGCCATCCAGCGCGACTCGACCGCCGCGGTCACCGCCATCGAGCAGATCAGCGGCGTCATCACCACCATCCGCGACGCCCAGACGAGCATCGCGGCGGCGGTCGAGGAGCAGTCGGCGACGACGAACGAGATGAACCGCACGGTGAGCCAGGTCGCCGGCCGCGCCCACCAGATCAACGCCAACGTCACCAGCGTGGCCACCGTCGCCGACGAGACCACCGGCGTCGCCCAGGGCACGGCGGACACGGCCGCGGAGCTCAACGGCATCGCCGGCGACCTGCGCCGCACGGTGTCCGTGTTCAGGTATTGACCAACGTCATGGCAAGCCGATCCGCGGACCGGCGTCACGGCCAGCCATGTCCGCGGACCGGCGTCACAGCTGGGCGATCGCGGCCCGGAGGAACGCGTCGCGGCGCGTCGTCGCATGCGGGCTGTAGAGCGCCGTCGGCGTGTTGAGGGCGGCGACGGCGTCCCAGTACGGGACGTCGGCGGCGCGCGTCCCGGCGGCGCGTTCCCAGCCCTCCAGGACAAGCCGGGGTGCCTCGTCGTCGTACAGGATGGCGACCTGTTTTCGCAGCTCGCCGAGGTCGACGCCAGGAGAGCCAGCGCCGGCGGTCTTCCAGTCGATCAGCGCCCGTACCGCGGAACCCACGACGATCGTGTTGCCGGGCCAGCTGTCGCCGTGGACGAAGACCGCCGGCCCACCGGGTGCCGGGAGCGCCCGCACCACGGCGTCGGCCCGCAGCAGCAGCGGCGTCGCCGGCATCCGGCCCGCCCGGCGCTCGGCCGCGAAGTCGTCGACCGCGATCGGCCGCGGCCGCAACGGCAGCCGCGGCAGCGGGTCCAGGGCGACGGCGTGCACCCGGGCGAGCGCGGCGCCCGCCGCCCGGAGCAGCTCGGCGGAGCACATGGCGGGCCAGGTGCTCGTCCCGGCCACGACGGTCTCCAAGGTCCGCGGCGCGGGACCGTCCAGCGCCGCCGCGAGCAGCCGGGGCGCCGGCAGGCCGTGCCGCTCCGCGACGGTCAGCGCCGCCGCGTTCGTCGCGATCTGCTCGGCGGTGATCCGGCTGCTCGGGCACCGCAGCACCAGCGCGGACGCCGGTGCCACATCGATCCACCAGGGGCTCTCGCCGCCGTGCAGCGACCGCACGGCCCGGATCGCCTGACGACCGTCCAGCTGCGCCTCGACCCAGGCGAGGAGTTCATACCCGCACCGGACAACTCTGATCCGGTCGCGGGGAGCTGTCAACCGCGGCCGGTCAGACGCAGACCCAGCAGTACAGGCGCTCGCCGCGGCCGAGGGCGTCGCGCGCCAGGATCGCCAGCTCGCCCAGGAAGACCGTCAGCGGCTCCACGTCGCCGTCGCCGCCGAGCTCCTCCGTCTGCGCCCAGGCCGCGGCGGCCCGTGCCAGGTCGTCGGGGGAGCACCGGGCCAGGGCCTGCTGCAGCTCGTCGGTCACGGTCACCACCATCCGCTCGCCGTCGTCCGCAGCCGCGATGTCGGCGCCGGCGCGCGGGCCTTCGACGATGTCGTCGTAGGCGACCCCGGTGATCAGCTCCTCCAGGGTCGCCAGCATGACGACCGGGTCGAGGCCCTTCACCTCCAGGACCTGGAACCCGTGCTCGCCCCAGCGGACCCGCGGGGTCCGCAGCTCCTGGAGGGCGGCCATGTCCCCGGCGCGGACCCGGTCCATCAGCTCCGGCGCGGCGGGCAGCGGACCGCCCGGGCCGGCGGGCAGGTCGAGGGCCGTGGCCGCCCGCTCGTCCGACCCGGCGGCGAAGTAGTCGTACATGACGCCCATCGGGCGATCATGCCAAGGCGGTCCCCGGCCGGGCATACCGGGTGAGGACCGCGGCGCCGACCTGCTCGACCGACACGGTCTCCAGGTAGGTGGGCGGGCCGTCGGAGGGGAAGAGCCGCCGGCCGGTGCCGAGCACGGTCGGGAAGGTCAGCAGCCGGTACTCGTCGACCAGGTCCGCCGCCATCAGCGTGTGCACGACGCTGAGGCTCCCGGTGACGACGATGTCCCGCTGCTCCTGCTTGACGGCGGCGACGAGGTCGCCGTCCAGCACCCGCGAGTTGGGCCAGGCGGTGGTGTCTTCGAGGGTACTGGTGGCGACCAGCTTCGGCACGGCGTTCATCCGCTGGGAGAACGGGTCGTCGCGCTCGGGCCAGAGCGTGGAGAACAGCTGCCACGTGGTGCGGCCGAGCAGCATGACCCCGTCGTCCAGCAGCGGCCCGAGGCGGAACTTGTCGCCGGCGACGGACGCGGGGCCGTGCCGGAACGCCCAGCCGCCCGTCGGGGTGCCGCCGGACCCGTCCGGGTCGGACACGATCCCGTCGAGGGTGATGAACTCGATGACGATGACGCTCATGATGGTCCCTTCTGTCGATGCTCACCCGTACATACCGGCGGCACCGGCGGAACTCATCGCACCTTCGGCAGATCAAATAATTCGAGCACGGCCGGGTCGGCGAACGTGACGTTGTGGGCGACCCGACCGTCGACGACGGTGAGGACCTGCAGCGTGTGCAGGTGGTGTACGCCGTCGGCCTGCGCCGCGTACGCGGCGACCGCGGGCTGGCCGTTGGCGGTGAGCGGCGTCATGACCCAGCCGGTGCCGCGCATCCGGAAGACCCGCTCGATGAACCGCCCGTAGTCCCGGCGCCCGCGGTACCACAGCGGCACCGGCGGCATCTCCAGCACGGCGTCGTCGGTCAGCAGCCGCACCAGCGCGGACACGTCGGCGGCCTCGAACGCCCGGATGTACTGGTCGACGGCGCCGCGGACCTTGGCGTCGCCGGGTTCGGCGACGACGCCGGGGTCGCACGCGGCGACCGCCGCCCGGGCGCGCTGCAGGGCGCTGTTGATCGCCGGCACGGTGGTGTCCAGCTGCTCGGCGACCTCCGCGGCGCTGAACTGCAGGACGTCGCGGAGCACGAGCGCGGCCCGCTGGCGCGCCGACAGGGTCTGCATCGCCGCGATCAGCGCCAGCCGCAGGTCGGTGCGGGCGTCGGCGTCGAACCGCGCGTCGGGAAACGGCTGGAGCCACGGGATGTCGGTCGCGGGCGTGAGCGGCGCGCCGGGGTCGTCGCTCGGCGCGCCCAGCCCCGACGGCAGCGGCCGCCGCGCCCGCCCTTCGAGTGCGGTCAGGCACACGTTCGTGGCGATGCGGAACAGCCACGTCCGCACCGACGCGCGGTCGCTGTCGTACCGGTCGCGCGCCTTCCAGGCCCGCAGCAACGTCTCCTGCACCAGGTCCTCGGCGTCGTGGAACGACCCCAGCATCCGGTAGCAGTACGCGGTCAGCTCACCCCGGTGCAGGTCCAGTTCCACGCCGCCCATCCTGCCGCATGCGCCCGGCTGCCATCATGTCCGGATGGAGACGCGGCTGCTCTTCGTGCGGCACGGCGAGTCGGTGCACAAGACGGCCGGGGTCGTCGGCGGGCCGAACGGCTGCCAGGGCCTGACGGAGACCGGCCACGGGCAGGCCCGCCGGCTCGCGGAGCGCCTCCGCGAGGAGGTCGCCGGTCCGGTCGCCGTGTACTCGTCGGTGCTGCGCCGGGCCGTCGAGACCGCGGGGCCGATCGCCGCCGCGTTCGCCGCCGTCCCGGAGCAGCACTGCGGGCTGTGCACGTGGCATACGCCGTCCTACGCCGACGGCATGCCGATGCGCGAGTTCCACGCTGCGCACGGGGTGCCCGGCGGTGGCGTGTTCCGCCCGTCCCAGGAGGGCAACGAGACGTGGGCCGAGCTGATCGCCCGCACCGGCCGCGCGATCCTGGACATCGCGCACCTGCACCGCGGCGGCACCGCGATCCTGGTCGGCCACGCCGAGACGGTGGAGAGCTCCTTCCACGCCCTCGCCGCCCAGCCGCTCGACCGGGCGTTCGACCTGGCGGTGGCGCCGGCGTCGGTCACCGAGTGGACGACCGGTGGCGACCCGACGGCCTGGCCCGCGCCCCGCTGGACGCTGCGCCGCTGCAACGACGTCCGCTGAGCGCTCAGGACGCTTCCGGGAAGGCACGGCTCAGGCCGCTTCGAGGGCCTGCTCGGCGCGCTCCGGGCTGCCCTCGGCGAGGCCGCGGTCGATGGCGCGGCGCGAGGCGAGCCACAGCACGACACCGGCGAGCAGGACGGTGACCTCGGTGACGGTGAGGGCCCAGATGATGCCCGGCAGGCCGAACCAGAGGTTGCCGAGCAGCACGACCGGCACGAACAGGATGCCCTGCGTCATCGACATCACCGTCGCCGCGACGGCCCGGCCGGTCGCCTGGAACAGCGACGTGAGAAGGCCGGTGAAGCCGTTGGCGACCATGGCGACGAGCTGCGCGGTGAGGATCGTGAGGCCGGTGGTGAGGACCGAGCGGTCGGCCACGAACGCGGTGAACACCTGCTCGCGGAGCAGGAACACGATCGCGGAGAAGGTCACGGCGATGCCGCCGACGGTGATCGCGGAGCCGCGCAGCGCGGCGGTGAGGCGCTGCCGGTCGCCCTTGCCGTAGGCGTACGCGAGCAGCGGCAGCACCCCGAGCGTCACACCCATGACGAGGAACTCCGGGATCTGCGCGATGCGGACCGCGACGCCCATCGCAGCGAGGGGACCGTCGCCGTAGGCGGCCGCGAGGTTGTTGAGCACCAGCGACGTGACGATCAGGAACGCGGACTGCAGCAGGGTGCCGACGCCCACCCCGAGGACCGGCGCCACGACGGTGCGGGCGAGCGTGAACCAGTGCGGTGCGATGCGCAGGTGCTCGCTGTTGCGGTGCAGCCAGGTCGCGAAGTACGCGATGACGCCGACGTTGGCCAGGCCCATCGCCAGGGCCGCCCCGGCGACGCCCCAGTGCAGGACGAGGATGAACAGCACGTCGAAGGCGAGGTTCGCGACCGTGGACGCGATCAGGCCGGTCATCACCTGCCGGGCGGCGCCTTCCGACCGCACGAGCTGCTCGAGGCACACCGCGGCGGCGAGGACGGGGACGAACGCGAGCATCACCCCGACGTAGGCCTTCGTCGCCGGGACGGCCGCGGCGTCCGCGCCGAGCAGCGACACGAGCGGGTCCAGCAGGGCCAGGCCGAGCCCGCCGGCGACGGCGCCGACGATGACGGAGCCCCAGACCGAGAACGACGCGACGTGCCGGATCCCGCCGGCCTTCGCGGGGTCGTGCTCGGCGGCGCCGAGCAGCCGGGAGACGAGGGCGCCGCCGCCGACGCCGAACACGTTGCCGACCGCCATGACCAGGCCGAGGATCGGCGCGCCGTACGTGAGCGCGGCCAGCAGCGCGGTGTCGTGGAGCATGCCGATGAAGCCCGCGTTGACGAGGTTGTAGACGGCCGTGACGATCATCGCGGCGGCCATCGGCACACACAGGTGCACGAGGGCGCGGACGATCGGCGCGGTCGACAGGTACCAGCGGTTGGTGCCGGCGGCGTCGGCGGCCACCGGGGATTCGAGGGTCGCGCTGCTCATGGGACCGCTCCTTTCCGGGCAGGCTTGAGCCCGCGCCGGCGTCCGCCGGCACGGTGACAGGTGTGTGGGCACGCCGACGGAACCGCCGGCGCGGTGCTGGGTTGCTGGGTGGCCTACGGCCTGGTCACGACCGCGTGGGTTGCGGCAGCTCCGAGGTGATCTTCGTGAGCAGGGCGTGCAGGGTGGCCCGCTCCGCCTGGTCCAGCGGCGCGAGGATCGTCGCCTCGGCCGCGGCCATCGCGGTGTCGAACCCGGAGATCAGCTCGGCGCCCGCCGCGGTGGCGTAGACGCGCTTGCTGCGCTCGTTGCCGGGCTCCGTCCGGCGCTCGACCAGCTCCCGGCGCTCGAGCCCCTGGAGGAGGCTCGTGACGCTCGCGGCACTGGTGCGGGTGATCTCGGCGATGTCACGCTGGATCGCGCCGGGGTGCTGGACCAGGTAGCCGAGCACGAAGCTCTGCTCGTGGCTGAGCTCGCGGGCCCGGATCCAGTCCTCGCCGGCCTTCCGCTGCGCCCAACCGATCCAGCGGAGCAGGTCGAGGGTCGTGGTGGGCTCCGGCGCGTCCATGATGAGAACTCTAAAGGTTAGAGGTCTAACAGTCAAGGCTCGAACTAAGCGGGCGGCGACCGCCGTAGCGCCGGCCGCCGGTGGGCCGGGCAGGGGCCCGCGCGGCCGGCGCAGGCACCTGCCCGGTGACGGTCAGGGCGTGACGAGGTCGAACTTCTCCCACTGCCCGATCGCGGTGCGGTTGGCGATCAGCGCGGCCGCCCCCGCGTTCTCCGCGCACACGTAGCGGCCGTTGACGTTCGCCCGCAGGCTGAACGAGCCGTCGCCGTTGTTGAGCAGCTGGAACGACTCCCACGCGCCCGCCGTCGCCCGGTTCGCGACCAGCGGCGCGGCGCCCGCGTTCTCGGCGCAGACGAACAGGCCGTTCCTGGCCCGCAGCGCGATGTTGCCGCCGCCGAGCGGGACCTGCTCGAACGGCTCCCACGCCGTCGCGCTCGCGATCAGCGTCCCGGTGGCCGCGGTGACGAACCGGCCGTTCGCTCTTGCACGCAGGCCGATGCCGCTACCCGTACCGGGGACGAAACGGTCGACCCAGTACTTGGTGCGGGTCAGGTACGCCGTCTCCGCCGCGGTGCCGGTGAGACCGTACGCACCCGAGTAGGTGAGGTACCCGTACCCCGACGGCGGGTTCGACGACGCGGGCTCGATCGACGACCCCTCGTGCCACTCGTTGAACGACGTGATCGACACCCACGACGGCGTGCCGCCCTGGGTGAGGGCGTTGTTCCAGGCCCGGTCGTAGGCGGCGCCGTTGTCGCGGCCCAGCGTCGGCGTCGTGTTACCCGGCACGGCCCGGTCGTCGATGTAGCCGGGCGCGACCGACGGCGCCCACACCAGGCCGTTCGCGCGGCAGTACGCGTTCGCGTTCGCCCACCCCGGCGCGGTCGCCGCGGCGATCCCGTCGTAGGTGTACATCCCGCCGAAGTGCGCGACCTTGCTCGTGTCGGTCGTCTGCGCGAGGACGATCGAGGACCCCCGCACCTGGTCCAGCGCGGTCCAGTCGGCGATGCGCAGGCTCTCGAACACGTAGTACGCGCCGCGGAGCTCGCGCGCCGTGTCGCGGTAGAACGCGGCGTGCGACCCGTACCGCGCGATGATGGAGTTGATGTCGGCGACGGTCGAGGCGGCGGTCCGGCCGGAGTACGGCTCCAGGTGCCAGGCGACCTTCAGCCCGTTCCTGGCCGCGGCGTTGAGGATCAGCGGCACCAGGTTGTCCTCGTAGGAGCCCTGCCCCCACCAGCTGGTCACGACGACGCCGATGCCGGCGGCCGCGATCCACGCCATGTGCTGCTCGACGACGGCCGCGTCCCCGGAGTTGTACGCGCCGCGCACCGGGTAGTAGTTCGCGCCGAGATCCTGCGGCGGCGTGTGCCCGCCCTGGTCCCAGTGCCGGTAGGTCCCGTACCACGGGTAGTAGAAGACGTGCACGTCGGGCGCGGGCCCGGCGGCGGCCGAGGCGCCGCGCGGGGCGAGCGGAAGCACGGAGAGGCCCAGCGCCGTGGCGGAGGCGCCGAGCAACCCGCGTCGGGTCAGATGCATGCAGTTGTGTCCCTTCCGGGGAAGCGGGGCGGGCTGGCGGGCCCGCCCCGCTGCGTGTCAGGAGAGCAGGAACTTCTCCCACGGACCGATCGCGTCACGGTTGGCGATGAGGGCGGCGGCACCGGCGCTCTCCGCGACGACGTACTTGTTGTTGACGGTCGCCTGCAGGCTGACGGTGCCGTCGGCGTTGCGGATCAGCCGGAACGTCTCCCACGCGCCGGCCGACGCGCGGTTCGCCACGAGCGGGTTGGCGCCCGCGTTCTCCGCGCACACGAACTGACCGTTGGCCTTCGCCTTCAGCGCGACGTTGCCGCCGCCGAGGTCGACCACCTCGAACTGCTGCGCCGTTTCGACCGTCGTCGAGTTCGCGATCAACGGGCTGGAGCCGGCGGTCACGTACCGGCTGTTGACCTGCGCCATCAGCGACTGCCCACCCGCCGGCGGCGTGCCGCCGGTGATGATCCGCAGCGCGTCGATCATGCCGACCGAGGTCGTCTTGTTCACGACGCGGATGGTGTGGGTGCCGTTCGTCAGGCCCGTCTTGCTGTACACCACCTGCTGCGCCTGGCGGGCGCCGGCGAGGTACAGGTTGACGTTCGCCTGGAGCGTGCCGTCGATGTAGACGTCCATGTTGCCCATGTCGCTGAACCGCTCCGACAGCAGCTCGACGCCCGTGCCCGTGAACGTGTAGCTGGCGGCGGCGCCGACGGTCGTCGAGTGGTGCGTGTCGTCGTTGTAGTCGCCGTACCCGCGGCCGGTCGTGAGGTGCCAGTTCGCGTCGTATGTCAGCGCCGTGTTGTTGACGAGGCCGGGGGTGCCGGCGCCGCCCGTGCCGAGCGTGGACGCGGTGCCCGACAGCGCCTTGACCCCGTTGTTGGCGGTGCCCGACAGCGACGTCGAGGTGTAGGAGGTCAGCGGCTTCGCGGTCCGCTCGACGATGTACACGGTGTTGGCGGCCGTACCGAAGGTGACCTCGCCGGACGTCGTGGTCGCCAGGACCGCGTTGTCGGAGGCGCGCCGCACCCGGATCTCGGCGGTGCCCCACGGGTTCACCACCCGGGCCTGCTTGCCGTAGAGGCTCTTCACGCCGACGTACTTCGTCTCGTTGCCCTCCCGCTCCGAGCTGACCAGGAACCCGTCCTTCGCCAGCAGCGTGAACCTGCCGACGAAGTTCGTGTCGTTCGGCGCCGCGGGGAACACCCGGATCTTGTCGTTGTACGACTGCAGCAGCGTCTCGTTCATCGCCGCGAGGTGCACGCCGAGGTACTCGAACACGCCGTTGGTGTTGTTGGTCATGCCGTTGGGGTAGTTCTGGTAGCGCTGCAGCATCAGCTTCATGCCCTGCAGCGCCTGGTCGCCGAGGCCGAGCCGGGCCGCCTGCACCGCGTCGTTGGCCCACACGTTGCTGTACGGGTTCGGCCGCGTGTTCCAGCTGTTGAGCGCGGTCTGGAAGTCGGGCGCGCCGATGCCGGTCAGGTCGTAGGGCCAGATCAGCTCCGAGGTGACGTTCTCACCGTTGCGCTGCTGGGCGGGTGCCGGCGGGTCGTGCGGCAGCCACGCGCCGTTGCTGGTCTTGTACGGCTCGATCCGGTCCAGCACGTTCTGCCACCCCGCCCGCAGCCCCGCGTCGAGGCCGAGCTGGTTGCTGACCTGGATCGTGAGCGGGAAGATCAGCCGTACCGCGGCCAGGTCCGTGATCGCGTTCTTCACGTCCCAGTACGTCTCGTGCGCGTTGGACGTCGCCATGTAGTAGCGGCCGGTGCCGGAGTCGTAGCTCAGCTTCGACTGGTAGAACTTCACCACCTCCCGCATGTACGGGTAGGCGGTGTTCTGCAGGTAGCCGGTGTCGTTGGTGTACCGGTACTGCAGGTACATGTTGTAGGCGGCCTCGGTGCCGGTGGAGTAGATGTCGTTGACGTAGTCGCTGTTGATCGTGCCGCGCGCGTTGCCGTCCCAGCCCATCGTCTCCGGCACCCACAGCCCGTCGATCGCGTACCTGGTCTGCGTGTAGGCCTTCAGCGCGGCGAGGTTCCGGCTGTACAGGCGGTTCTCGGTGGCGAACAGGTCGGCGTGGTTCGAGGCGAGGAACGAGTTGTAGACGTCCCGCTGGTTCCAGAACCAGTACCCGTTGCTCCACTTGGTGCGGTCCTCGGTCGCCCGGAACACGCCGTTGATGAAGTGCATCGGGTAGTTCCCGTACCCACCGGCGGCGATCATGTACGTCGACAGGTAGTACACGTTCTCCAGGTAGTCGCCCGTACCGGCCGCGCCGGAGTACTGGACGAACGACTTCGCCCAGAACGCGTGCCACCAGTCCCGGTACGCGTTGAGGTTGTTGAGGTAGCCGGTGTTCTTCGCCGCGGCGAGCTGGTTGCGCGCCTGCGTGACGGAGTTGGCGCCGGGGGAGTTGACCCGGCTCGCCGCGGTGAACCAGATCGTGTAGTTCGCCGTCGGCGTGATGTTCAGCCGCACCCGCGTGCCGTTGACGACCTGCGTCGTGTACGCGGCGCCCTCGACCGTCGCCGCGAGGGTGTAGCCGAAGTTGTTCGGGTCGTTCTGGCCGCGGCTGAACCCGGCGGCCGTCGCGTCGGCGAACGTGCTCACCTGCTTCCACGTGTCCAGGTTCGGCACGTCGGCGCTGTTGGTGACGCTCGCCGGGTCCCACATGCTCAGGTCGAGGGTGGTCGTGCCGAGCCCGGTGCGGCCGTCCTCGACGTGCACGCCCATCACCTCGGACCCGGGCACGCCGATGATCGTGACGGTGCGGTTGTTGTCGTACTTCGTGGTCAGCGTGCCGTCGTACAGCGACAACCGCTGCTGATACGAGCTCGAACCGGCGTCGAGGGCCGGGCTGGTGTTGAGGTTCACCAGGCCCGCCGCGAACGCCGACTGCGGCGACAGGTCCACGCCGGAGACCTGCATCGTGAGCCCGTTGGCGTTCCAGACCATCGCGCCGGTCTTGCCGTTGCCGACGGTGAGCCCGTACAGCGGGTTGGTCTGGGGGCTGTTGTAGACGATGTCGTGCTTGCTCAGGTACGAGCCGTAGTTCACGTCGAGCGCGCCGGTGCCGGGGTTGAACACCTCGTCGGTGGTCGACGCCGTCGCGCTCTGTCCGTGGACCATGGTGATGAACGTGCCCATCAAGGCGGTGGCGGCCGCCAGCAGGGCGAGTCGGCGGGGCTTGCCCACAGGAACTCTCCTTCGCATACGTGGAGCGGGAGCCTCGCGCCGTCGAGTCTCATGTGACAAGCAGTTAACATTGGACGTCTGTCTTCGTCAATGCCTGCCCAGGCTCTGCTTCGTCCGAGACTATCCGTGATCTACGGCTTCCCGCTGCCAGATACGTAGGATGACTCCTTCAGTCCGTGGTGCCGAGGGCCTTGCGGAGCAGCGTGGTGAGGCGGTCCTGCTCCTCGGCGCTCAGGTTGGCGATCGCCGCGCGGGCGAAGGCGAACGACTCCTCGAAGCCGGCGTAGAGCGCGTCGCCGTCAGGGGTCCGGACGATCTGCCGGGAGCGGCGGTCGCTCGGGTGGGTCCGGCGCTGGACGAGCGCGCGGCCCTCGAGGCGGGCGATGATCTGGGTGACGTTCGACGCGTCGCAGCCGAGCTCGTCCGCCAGCTCGCGCATGCCGCGGGGGTCGGCGAGCCGGCCGAGGACGCACGCCTGCGCCACGCTCAGGCCGTGCTTCGTCGCGGCGGTCTCGTAGGCGCGGTCATACGCGTCGACGAACTGGAACATCGCCCGCTCGGCGTCGGTCGACGCGGTCACCGGGCCCGACGGAACGGCCACGGGATCACTCTACCAAAAAGCTTGATTGCCTCAAGTTCTCGTGTTTACGATGATGCTTGATTGCATCAAGTATCTATGTCGGAGGCATGCATGAGCGTGGCAGCGCGGGAGTGGCACCCGGCACGGCCGGAGGGGGCGCGATGAGCCGCACGGTGCTGGTGACCGGCGCCCGGGGCAAGACCGGGCGGGAGGTGGTCGCCCGGCTGCTGCGGCGGCCCGGGGTGGTCGTCCGGGAAGGGTCGTCGCAGCCGGGCGCGGCGGTCCCGTTCTCCTGGGACGATCCGGGCACCTGGCCGGACGCCGTGAAGGACGTGGACGCGGTGTACCTGATGCGGCCGGACGTGCCGGAGGCGCCCGCGCACGTGGCCGGGCTCATCGACCTCAACCCCGCCGCCCACGTCGTGCTGCTGTCGGAGCAGGGCGCCGGCGCGCTGGCCGCCGGACACTGGGCCCGGCGGGTCGAGGACGCCGTCACCGGCCGCGCCGCCGGCTGGACCGTGCTGCGGCCCTCCTGGTTCCACCAGGTCCTGACCGACCCGCGCTTCTACCGCGACGACATCCGCGCCGGCCGGGTGTTCCGGCTGCCGTCCGGCGGTGCGCCGATCGCCTGGGTCGACGCGCGGGACATCGCGGCGGTCGCCGTCGCCGTCCTGCTGTCGCCGCTCGACCACGACCGGCGGGCATACACGATCACCGGTCCCGCCGCGTTGCCGGTACGGGCGGTCGCGGCCGAACTGTCCGCACACCTCGGCGTCGCCGTCCGCGCCGACGACCCGCCGGCCGAGCAGGGCCTCGAGGGCCTGGACCCGTGGGTGCGGGACATCCTCGCCGACCTCTACGACCGCGTCCGGGCGGGCGGCTTCGCCCCGCTGTCGCCCGACGTCGAACGCATCACCGGACGACGCCCGACCTCGATGGGCGAGTTCATCGCCGCGCACGTGGAGGAGTGGCGCTGACCCTGGCCGGCACGGGCCTGTGGTGACGGCCGGCGCCCCCGTGGCACCGGCCGTCGCGGTGTCAGTCCGTCATGGCGACGCCGGTCTCCAGCAGCGACTTCAGGTCGCTGAGGATCCACGGCCAGCCGCCGCCCGCGCCCACGTCCTCCAGATCGCCGGCGAGCATCTCCGCCAGACCCGCCTCGTCGCCGATCTCGTGCGTGACGGTCAGCGAGGTGACGCCGTCCTTGCCTTCCTTCAGCTCGTACGTGAGGCGGGTGAAGCCCTCCGGCACGTGGTTCGGGTCCATCAGCATCCTCCACGTCTGCACGAGCCGGAACGGCGCTTCCACCTCGACGATCTCGCCGTCGACGCCGAGCTCCGGCGCACCCGCGGCGATCATGCCCTCGTTCGACATCCCCCGGAACTCGCCGCCCGGGCGCAGCTCCATGTGGTTGGCGCCGCGGTACCCGTACCGCGACGTCCACTCCGGCGTGGTGATCGCGTCCCAGATCTTCTGCGGGCTCGCCTTGATGTAGACCTTGTATACCTGCGTGCTGCTCATGGTTCGTCGTCCCCTTCGAGGTCGGTCTTCAGCTCCAGCAGTGCAGTCACGTGGTGCTCGGTGTACTTGTCGATCCACCGGTCGTGCACTTGGCGGATCGGGATCGGGTTGAGGAAGTGCAACTTCTCCCGCCCCATCCGGCGGGTCACGACCAGGTCCGCCTCTTCGAGCACCTTCAAGTGCTTCATGACCCCGAAGCGTGACATCTCCAGCTCCGACTCCAGCTCCGTCAGCGTGCGGCCGTCACGCTCAAAGAGCAGGTCAAGCAGGAACCGTCGGCTCGGGTCCGCGAGGGCCTTGAAGACGCGGTCGTCGTCATCCACTACTCGAAGTTATGTGACCCAAAGGTCACATGTCAAGTCCTGCGGGCAGACTCCCATCGCTGGGTGAGTCCGGCACCGGCGCCGTGGTACCGCCCGGGTGAGACCGCGGGAATCGCCGGGTGAGCGGGATGGGAGATTCGGCGATGCCGTTCGCCGAGGCCGTTCTTCCTGCGATTTCGACGGCCGGCCGCTCCTATGCTGGCGCGGTGTCCGTGAATGCCCCGGCCGACGTCACCACCACCGCTGACGTTTCAGCACCTGTCTTCGTAGATTCCACGGGCCGACGTGGACGGCGGATCCGACTCTTCCTCCACCTGGGCGGCGTGGCGGCACTGGCCTACGCGGCGCTGGTACTGGTCGCCGCGTTCCTGCTCACCGGCCCGCTGGACCTGCTGTCGTTCCCGGCGCCGGGACCGTCCGCGTCCGCGACCCCGCCGGCCAGGAAGAGCCCGCCCGCGCCCGGCCAGCCCGTCAAGCGGCCCACCGGCGCCGGGACCGCCCGCAGCAGCTCCGCGCCCGCCTCGGCGAGCGCGTCCGTCCGGCCGAGCGGCTCCGTGGCCAGCGCCCCACCGTCCGGGGCGACGACGAGCGGGGCGCCCTCCGCCTCACCGCCGGCCGCGTCGGGCACGCCGACCGCATCGACGGCGCCGACCACGTCGACCACACCGCCGCCGAGCGCCTCACCGACCTCCACCCTTGGCATCGCCGTGGTCATCGGTGTGGGCCCGGCGTGACCCGTGTGCGGAAGCGGGTGTCGTTCAGCCGCCTGATCTTCGGTCTGGTCGCGTTCACCGTGCTGGTCGGGGCACTGCTGGCCGAGGCCTACGCCAACGCCGAGTTCCACCCCGACCACACCGCGAGAGCTGGGCAGCACACCAAGGTCCCGGCCGAGGTCATCCATGGCGGCCCGATCATCGACACCCGCAACGGCACGGTGCGCTCCTACCGGCTGCCGGACCGCACCATCGCCCTCATCTTCGACGACGGTCCGGACCCGGAGTGGACGCCGCGGATCGTGGAGGTGCTGCGCCGGCACCACGTCAACGCCACGTTCTTCGTCGTCGGCTCCCAGGTGCTGCGGCACTCGGACATCGTCAGCGAACTGGCCCGGGAGGGCGACGAGATCGGCATCCACACCTTCACGCACCCGCAGCTCGACCGCCTGCCACGGTGGCAGCGGGAGCTGGAGTACTCGCAGACCCAGCTCGCCGTCGTCCACGCCACCGGCATCAAGTCGGCGCTGCTGCGGCTGCCGTACTCCTCCAGCGCCGGCGCCATCGACAACACCGAGTGGCCGCTGATCCGGGAGGCCGGCGGGCTCGGCTACCTGACGATCATGGCCGACGTGGACAGCCGGGACTGGAGCAGGCCCGGCGTCGACGCGATCGTCGCCGGCGCGACCCCGCCGGGCGACTCGGGCGCGATCGTGCCCATGCACGACGGCGGCGGCGACCGCGCGCAGACCGTCGCGGCGCTGGACAAGTTCATCCCCCTGATGCAGCGGCGCGGCTACACCTTCACCACCGTCTCGCAGGGCCTTGCCCGCACGCTCGCCGGGCAGGCGGTCGTCGAGGCGCCGGCGGGCGCGGTCGACAAGCGGCGCGCCTTCGCCCTGGCCACCGCCGTCGTGCTGGCCGACTGGGTGACGGCCACCCTCCGCGTGCTGTTCCTGGCAGCCGGGCTGCTGACGGTCGCCCGCACCGTGGCGCTGTTCCTGCTCGCGGGCCGGCACGCGCGGCGGCGGCGGGCCGCGTCGTGGCGGTGGGGCCCACCGGTGCAGCTACCGGTCTCGGTGATCGTGCCGGCCTACAACGAGAAGGAGGGGATCGAGGCGGCGGTGCGGTCCCTGGCGGGCGGCGACCATCCCGGCGGGATCGAGGTGGTCGTCGTCGACGACGGCTCGACCGACGACACGGCATCGCTGGTGGAGGCGTTGCGGATCCCCAACGTCAGGGTGGTCCGGATCCCCAACGGCGGCAAGCCCAACGCCCTCAACGTCGGCGTGGCCATGGCGCAGCACGACCTGATCGTCATGGTCGACGGCGACACCGTCTTCGAACCGGACGCGATCCGGCACCTGGTGCAGCCGTTCGCCGATCCTTCGGTCGGCGCGGTCGCCGGCAACGTCAAGGTCGGCAACCGCCGTTCGATCGTGGCCCGGTGGCAGCACATCGAGTACGTCATCGGGTTCAACCTGGACCGCCGCCTGTACGACATCCTGCGCTGCATGCCCACCATCCCGGGCGCGATCGGCGCGTTCCGCCGCGAGGCGCTGCAGGACATCGGCGGGATCAGCCACGACACCCTGGCCGAGGACACCGACGCCACCATGGCGCTGTGCCGCACCGGCTGGCGCGTCGTCTACGAGGAGCGCGCCCGCGCCTGGACCGAGGCCCCCGCCACCCTCCGGCAGCTGTGGCTGCAACGCTACCGCTGGAGCTACGGCACCATGCAGGCGATGTGGAAGCACCGCCGGTCGCTGGTGGACCGCGGCCCCTCGGGCCGGTTCGGCCGGATCGGCCTGCCCTTCATCGCGTTCTTCGGCATCGCGCTCCCGCTGCTCGCCCCGCTCATCGACATCCTGCTCGTGTACGGCCTGTGCTTCTCCGGCTGGAAGGCCACCACCGGCGCCTGGCTCGTCATGTTCGCCCTGCAGGTCCTCACCGCAGTCGTCGCCTTCCGCCTCGACAAGGAGAAGCTCCGCGTCCTGTGGGTCCTGCCGCTGCAGCAGATCGTGTACCGCCAGCTCATGTACCTCGTGCTCCTCCAGTCTCTCGGCACGGCCCTCACCGGCGCCCGGCTCCGCTGGCACAAGCTGCACCGGGCAGGCTCCGCCGGCGCGTCCGCCCCGGCACCGTCGGTGCCCTCGCTCGTGGCGGTGCCGCCGCAGGCACAAGGCCAGGAACGGGCAACCGCGCAGCTCGCCCGCCACGCGAAGGCTCGCGGCTGATCCCGCACGGCGCCGCCGCGCCGGTCCGGGGAGGATCCCGTCATGGCAGAACTCCACTTCCCCGTGCCCGCGCTGGCCGGGGATGTCGTGCGGCTGCGGGCCTGGCGTGACGGGGACGTGCCGGGGGTGGTGCGGGCGTTCGAGGATCCGGTGATGCGGCGGTTCTCCTGGCGGGACGAGCCGTTCACGGAGCCCGAGGCGCGCGAGCACCTGGCCGGGCAGGAATGGGCGCGATCGCACGGTGACGCGCTCAGCCTGGCGGTGGTCGAGCCGGGCGACGAGCGCGTGCTGCTCGGCGAGGTCTCGCTGCACGAGGTGCGGCCGACGCGGGGGAGCGCGGCGATCGGCTACTGGCTCGCGCCCGCCGGCCGCGGCCGTGGCGCCGCGACGCAGGCGGTCCGGCTGCTGGCCGGGTGGGCGTTCGCGGAGCTGAGGATCGCCCGGCTGGAGCTGACGTGCGGGCCTGACAACACGGCGTCGCAGCGGGTCGCGACCCGGTGCGGGTTCTCCCTCGAGGGGCTGCTGCGCTCCCACATGCCCTTCCGCGGCGGCCGCCGGGACAGCCTCATCTACAGCCTGCTGCCCGGCGAGCTGACCTGACCCGGCCCACGCGCGACGGCGGTCGTGGCCTGAGGACGACCGGCTCCTGGACGAGGACGCCGAAGGCGAGCGGCCGCGGTCGCCGCCGTGCGACGTTGTGGAGGCGGTCGTCTTCCACCCCACGTCCGCTTGTCGCCGGTCGGGCGGCACATGCGGCGCCGCGGCGGCTCAGCGGAGCTGCCGTTGCCGGGATTCGGCGGGATGTCGGCCGGGCCCCGGTGGAGCTGCGGTCGCCCGGTTCGGCGGGACGTCGGCCGGGCCCCGGTGGAGCTGCGGTCGCTGGGTCCGGCAGGACGACCGCCGAGCCCGGTAAAGCTGCGGTCGCCCGGTTCGGCGGGACGTTGGCCGAGCCCCGGTGGAGCTGCGGTCGGTGGGTTCGGCAGGACGACGGCCGAGCCGGTCCGGACGGCCCTGCGCCGGCTGTGGCGGGACGCCTCACCACCGCGACGGGCCAGTCAGCGGCGGGCTCAGCGGTCGGACGCGGTTCAGGTCATGGGGAGGCCTTGGGCGGCGATGGCGGCCTGGACGCGGCTGCGCAGGCCGAGCTTGGCCAGGACCCGGCTGACGTGGGTCTTCGCGGTGGCCTCGGCGATCCCGAGGCGGCTGCCGATCTCGGCGTTGGACAGCCCGTCGGCGAGGCAGCGCAGCACGTCCCGCTCCCGGTCGGTGAGCCCCGACAGGTCGACCGGCGGCGCGGGCGGCCCGGCGAACGTGGCGATGACGCGACGCGTGACGGCCGGCGCCATGACACCGTCACCCCGTGCCACGGCCCGGACCGCGGCGAGCAGGTCGGCAGCCTCGGCATCCTTGAGCAGGAACCCGGCGGCCCCGGCCCGCAGCGCGCCGAAGACGTACTCGTCAAGGTCGAACGTGGTCAGAATCAACACGCCGGAAATCCCGAGCGCAACGATCTCACGCGTCGCGGCGATGCCGTCGAGCCGCGGCATGCGCACATCGAGGACCACGACATCGGGCCGCAGCGCCGCGGCCATCTCCACCGCCTGCCGCCCGTCGACGGCCTCCCCGACGACGTCGAGATCAGGAGCGGACCCGAGGATGAGCACAAGCCCGGCCCGGACCGCACCCTGATCATCGGCCACGAGCACCCGCGTCGTCACGCCACCACCTCGGCCACGCTCCGACACCGGGCCGCCCCGCTGTGCTGTCGACGCCGCACGCCTGCCCTGGCGTTGTGCCGCCGTTGGTTTGGTTGCGTTTCGTTGTTGTCATGGTCCGACGCACTGCCGATCCCACATGAGCGCCCGGTGTGCTCCGGATCGGTCGTCGCGGCGTCGCTGCCGGGTGCCGGTGCCGGGCCGGCCTGACGCGCTGTCGACGCCACGTGACCGCTCGGCCGCAGTGATCCGAGCCGGACGTGCGGCGACTCCGGGCTCCCGGAGAGAACCCACGACCGGATGACCGCAGCGCCCTGTCGTCGCCGCGCTGCCGGTGAGCGGCCGTGCCTGGTCATGGTGCCACCTCGGCCGAGGTTCCGGGCCGGACCGGCTCGGCGCGGTGCTCTCGATCGGCGCCGGTCTCCTCCGGTGCTGGGGCGGCTCACGGCGCCACCGGCGCCATGTGTCCGCTGCCGAACCAATCCAGGAAGTGCTCCGAGCGGCTCGCGTCGAAACCCGCGTCGTGCGTCCACCGCCGAGCCGATCCAGGACGGTCCTCCGGTCGGCACATGGCGTCACCTGCGCCATGGGTCCGCTGCCGGGCCGATCCAGGAGGGCGCTCCGAACCGCTCATGGCGAAACCTGCGCCGTGTGTCCATTGCCGGGCCGATCCAGGGTGGCACTCGGAACTGCTCATGGCGTCACCTGCGCCGTGGGTCCGCTGCCGGGCCGGCTCAGGGCGGTGCTCTGGGCGGGTCATGCGTTCACCGTGCGGGGGAGGCGGGCGGAGACGAGCCAGCCGCCGGCATGGGGGCCAGCGGACAGGGAGCCGCCGAGCAGCTCGGCGCGCTCGCGCATGCCGATGACACCCGCCCCGGCGCCGGTCGCGTCGGTGTCCGCGTCGGGGCGGCCGTCGGGCTTCCCGGCCGGAGCGGCCGAAGGGGAGGCCACCGTGATGTCCACCGTGGACGGCAGGTAGGCGACCGACACGGACACCGGGCCGCCGGAGCCGTGCTTGAGGGCGTTGGTCAGGGACTCCTGCACGATGCGGTAGGCGGCCAGGTCCACCGAGGTCGGCAGGGCGGCCGGCTCGCCCCGTACAGACACCGCAACGGCCAATCCGGAACGCCGTGCCCGCCCGGCGAGGTCCTCCAGGTCGGCCAGGCCCGCCGTGACGTCCTCGGCCGCCGACCCGCCCGCGGGGTCGCGGAGGAACCCGACCAGCTGGCGCATCTCGGCCAGGCCGCTGACGCTGTTCTCCCGGATGACGCGCAGCGCCTCGCGGGTGCCGTCGGGGCCGAGGTCGGTGCTGAGCGCCGCCGTGGCGTGGATGGCGACGGCGCTGAGGTGGTTGGCGATGACGTCGTGCAGCTCACGGGCCATGCGGGCGCGCTCGGCGGCGACGGCGTTGGTCCGGTCGAGCTCGGTGAGGCGCACCAGCTGCCGCGCGACGAACGCCTGCTCGCGGTGGTGGCGCACGTGTGTGCCGGTGAGCACGGGCACGACGGTGACCAGGGCGAGGAGCACGGCGAGGCCGAGCGCCCGCACGTCGCGGAACACGACGAGGGCGACGACGGCGGTGATCACGGAGCCGGCGACGGAGCAGGCGAGCAGCGCGCGGGCGAGGGACTGCCGGCCGTGCACGCAGGCGTCATAGAGGACCTGTGTGTAGACCAGCGGGGTCGCCAGGGACGGCCCGACGATCACGTCGGCGGTGAGCGCGGCGGTGCCGACGAGGACCGACGCGACCGGAGCGGTGCGGCGCAGCAGGACGGCCCCGCAGCACACGACGAGGGGCGGCACGAGCCACCAGACGCCGAACTGCGCCTGATACTGCCCGGTGGCGAACATGAGGACGCCGACGGCCAGCCCGGCCAAGGCCAGCACCACGTCCACCATCCGTCCCCGCATGCCTCGATTCCATCAAACAAGCGGCGCCGGCGGTATGCGACGAAGGATGTAGGCCCTGGGCCGTCTCAAGACCGATGCCATCGCGGCTGACTAGCGGAACGCTCAGGAGCATGGTCATCGGATTCATCATCGGTTGTGAGATCGCGTTCTGGATCGTGCTCGGTCTGGGGCTGCTGCTGCGGTACCCGTTGCGCCGCCCCACCGCCGGCGCCGTCGTGCTGGCGGGAGTGCCGCTGGTGGACCTCGCGCTGCTGGTCGCCTGCGCGGTCGACCTGCACAACGGCGCGACCGCAGGCTCGACGCACGCGCTCGCCGCGCTGTACCTCGGGTTCTCCCTCGCGTTCGCGCACACCGTGGTGCGCTGGGCGGATGTGCGGTTCGCGCACCGCTTCGCCGGTGGACCCGCGCCCGAGAAGCCGGCCAACCGGCGGGCGCACGAGTGGCGCCTGTTCGGCCTCGCGGCCATCGCATGGGCCGTGACCTGCGCATTACTCGCGGTCGGAATCTGGTGGATCGGCGACCCGGCGCGCACCGCCGCGCTGAAGAACGGCATGGGTCAGGTGTCGATGGTGCTCGTCATCTGGTTCGTTGTGGGCCCACTCTTGACTTCCAACACAAGCGGGCGTAAACAAAGCACAAGCAAAACGAAACGGCGGTGAAACAACACGATGTACGCCGAAGAACGGCAGCAGGAGATCCTCCGGATCGCCCGCGCGCAGGGCCGGGTCGAGGTCGCCGGCCTGGCCGACGAGCTCAACGTCACGACCGAGACGATCCGCCGCGACCTCACCATGCTGGAGCGGGCCGGCGTCCTGCGCCGGGTGCACGGCGGGGCGATCCCGGTCGAGCGGATCGGGTTCGAGCCCGCCCTGGCGACGCGCGACGCGGTCCTCATCGAGGAGAAGGAGCGCATCGCCAAGGTCGCGCTCGCCGAGGTGCCCGACGAAGGCGCCATCATCCTCGACGCCGGCACCACCACCGCCCGCCTGGCGGGGCTGCTGCCCGCCGACCGGGAGCTGACCGTCGTGGTCAACTCGCCGGTCATCGCCACCACCCTCGGGGTCCGCGCCAACCTCAACGTGCTGCTGCTCGGCGGCCGGGTCCGCGGCAAGACCCTCGCCACCGTCGACGACTGGTCGCTGCGGCCCCTCGCGGACCTCTACGTGGACGTGGCGTTCCTCGGCACGAACGGCATCTCCGTCGAGCGCGGCCTGACAACGCCCGACCCGGCCGAGGCGGCCGTCAAGCGGGCGATGATCCGGGCGGCTCGGCGCACGGTCCTGCTCGCCGACCACACCAAGCTCGGCAACGACTACCTGGCCCGGTTCGGCGAGCTCGCCGACCTGGACCTGCTCATCACCGACACCGTCGCCGACAACGACCTCGTCGGCGACCTGGAGGCCGCCGGCGTGAGAGTGACCCGGGCATGATCGTCACCGTCACGCTCAACCCGAGCCTCGACCGGGCCGTCGAGGTCGACGCGCTCAGCCGCGGCGAGGTCATCCGTGCCACCGCCGCCCACCTCGACCCCGGCGGCAAGGGCGTCAACGTCTCCCGGGCGCTGCTCGCCAACGGGGTGCCGTCCGTCGCGGTGCTGCCGTGCGGCGGCGACGAGGGCGGGCAGCTTGTGCGCCTGCTGAAGGCGGAAGGCGTCGAGGTCCTCGCCGTCCCGATCACCGGCCGGACCAGGTCCAACATCACGCTCGCCGAGCCCGACGGCACCGTCACCAAGGTCAACGAGCCGGGTCCGGCGATGTTTCGCGCCGAGTTCGACGAGATCACCGACCGCGTCCTGACCCGCGCCGGCAGCGCCGACTGGGTCGTGCTGTGCGGCAGCGTCCCCCCGGGCCTGCCCGTCGACGCGTACGCCCAGCTGTGCCGCCGGCTGCGGTCCGCCGGCATCCGCGTCGCCGTCGACACCAGCGGCCCCGCCCTGCGCGAGGCCGCCTCGGCCGGGGCGACCCTGCTCAAACCCAACCGCGACGAGCTCGCCGAGGTCGTCGGCGCGCCCCTCGTCGCCCTCGGCGACGTGGTCGAGGCCTGCCAGCAGCTGCGCGCGTGGGGCGCGGACGCTGTCGTCGCCAGCCTCGGCGCCGATGGTGCCGTCCTCGTCGACGCCGACGGGGTCGTCACCGGCACCTGCCCCGTCACGCGCCCGCGCAGCACCGTCGGCGCCGGCGACGCCCTGCTCGCCGGGTTCCTCGCCGCCGGCGCCCGCGGCGCCGCCGCGCTCGCCGAAGGCCTCGCCTGGGGCGCCGCCGCGGTCAGCCTCCCCGGCAGCCGGATGCCCGGCCCCGCCGACCTGATCCGCCACAACGTCACCATCCACCCCCAACCGGACCAGCTCCGCCCCCTGCTGCGCTCCGGCCCTCCCTCCTGAAGGAGATCCCCCGTGTCGACCTACACCCCGCAGGTCCAAGGCGGTGGCTTCAAGGCCTCCGTGCAACGCGTGGGCGGCTACCTGGCCGCCATGGTCATGCCCAACATCGGCGCGTTCATCGCCTGGGGGCTGATCACGGCACTGTTCATCCCGACCGGCTGGCTGCCCAACGAGAAGCTCGCCGGGCTCGTCGGCCCGATGATCAGCGTGCTGCTGCCCGTGCTCATCGGCTACACCGGCGGCCGGCTCGTCCACGGGCAGCGCGGCGCGGTCGTCGGCGCGGTCGCCACCATGGGCCTCGTCATCGGCGCCGACGTCCCGATGTTCCTCGGCGCGATGCTCATCGGCCCGCTGACGGCCTACCTGCTGAAGCTCTTCGACGGCCTGGTGGAGAACCGGATCCGGCCGGGCTTCGAGATGCTGGTCGACAACTTCAGCGCCGGCATCATCGGCGGCGCGATGGCCATCGGCGGCGTGTACGGCATCGGCCCGGTCGTCGAGTGGCTCACCAAGCGCGCCGGCTCCGGCGTGGACTGGCTCGTCGACAAGGACCTGCTGCCGCTCACGTCGGTGCTGGTCGAGCCGGCGAAGGTGCTGTTCCTCAACAACGCCATCAACCACGGCGTGCTCGGCCCGCTCGGCGTCGCCGAGGCCGCCGACAAGGGCAAGTCGATTCTGTTCATGATCGAGTCGAACCCCGGCCCGGGCCTCGGCCTGCTGCTCGCGTTCATGCTCTTCGGCCCCCGCGCCCTGCGGCCCAGCGTCCCGGCCGCGATCATCGTGCAGTTCCTCGGCGGCATCCACGAGATCTACTTCCCGTACGTGCTGATGAAGCCGAAGCTGATCCTCGCCATGATCGCCGGTGGCGCCGCGGGCGTCGGCACCTTCATGGTCACCGGTGCCGGGCTCGTCGCCACCCCCGCACCCGGCAGCATCTTCGCCTACATGGCGGTCACGCCGAAGGGCGGCTACTTCGCGGTCCTGCTCGGCATCGTCATCTCCGCCGCCGTCACCTTCGCCGTCGCCTCCGTCCTGATGGGCTTCGGCCGGGGCGAGCCGCCCGCCGACGGGGTCGACGACGACACGGCCGCCGCCGCGGACGCCGCGGTCGTCGAAGAAGGACCCGCACGCACCACGACGACGGCCCGCCAGGAGGTATAGCGCATGCCCACCATCAACGGCACTGCGATCAAGAAGGTCGTCGTCGCGTGCGACGCCGGCATGGGCAGCAGCGTCATGCTCGCCAGCACCCTGCGCCGGCAGCTGTCGAAGAGCGCCGTCACCGTCGAGCACACCCCGGTGAACCAGATCCCGGCAGACGCGGACGTGGTCATCTGCCACGCGGGGCTCGCCGCCCGGGCCCGGGTCAGCGCCCCCGACAAGGTGATCGTGCCCATCCAGGTGTTCATCGGCGACCCGGCGGTGACGAAGGTGGTCAATGCCGTCCAGCGTGGTGGTGAGCTCAGTGGCTGACCAGCCGACCCAACACGCCAGCCAGCTGGCCGACCACGCCGACCAGCCGGCCGACCAGGCTGGTCAGCAGGCCGGCCTGCTGACCCGCGACGCGATCCGGCTCCACGAGCGGGCCGGATCGCGGGACGAGGCGATCCGCCGCTGCGGCGCGGTGCTCGTCGAGGTCGGCGCCGTCGGCGAACAGTACGTCGACGCCATGCTCGCCCGTGAGCGGAGCGTCTCCACGTTCATCGGCGAGGGCGTCGCCATCCCGCACGGCACGCTGAACAGCAAGGAGAACGTGCGCCGCGACGCCCTGGCGGTGCTGCGCTTCCCCGACGGCGTCGACTGGGACGGCAACGACGTGCGCGTCTGCGTCGCCATCGCCGCCGCCGGGGACGGCCACGTCGACATCCTGGCGTCCCTGGCCGAGGTGCTCATGGACCCCGATCAAGCCGAAGCGCTGCGGGACGCGACGGATGCCGGCTTCGTACAACGCCTTCTTACAAAGGAAAACCAGTGAAAGTCCTGACATTCCATGCCCCCGGCGACGTCCGCATCGAGGACGCGCCGGAGCCCACCCCGGGCCCCGCCGACGTGAAGATCCGCGTCCGGGCCTGCTCGACCTGCGGCACCGATGTGAAGATCTACAACCATGGACACCACCACATCGTGCCGCCGCGGGTCATGGGCCACGAGATCGCCGGCGAGGTCGTCGAGGTCGGCGCCGACGTCACCGGGTGGCAGGCCGGCGACCGCGTCCAGGTCATCGCGGCGATCCCGTGCGGTCGCTGCGGCGAGTGCACGCGCGGCCACATGACCGTCTGCTCCAACCAGGTGTCGATGGGGTACCACTTCGACGGCGGCTTCGCCGAGTTCATGGTGGTGCCGCGCAACGTGCTCGACGTCGACGGCCTCAACCGCATCCCCGACGGCGTCAGCTACGCCGAGGCCTCCGTCGCCGAACCGCTCGCCTGCGTCCTCAACGGCCAGAACCTCGCCCGCGTCGGCGACGGCGACGACGTGGTCGTCGTCGGCTCCGGCCCGATCGGCTGCCTGCACGTCCGGCTCGCCCGGGCCCGCGGCGCCAAGCGGGTCTTCCTGGTCGACCTCAACCGGGAGCGCCTCGACCTCGCCGCCGACCTCGTCCGCCCCGACGCGGCGATCTGCGGCGCCGAGACCGACGTCGTCGACGCCGTCATGAAGCTCACCGAGGGCCGCGGCGCCGACGTCGTCATCACCGCCGCCGCGTCCGGTGCCGCCCAGGAGCAGGCGCTGCAGATGACCGCCCGGCAGGGCAGGATCAGCTTCTTCGGCGGCCTGCCGAAGGACAAGCCGGTCGTCTCCGTCGACTCCAACGTCGTGCACTACCGGGAGCTCACGATCGTCGGCGCCAACGGCTCCAGCCCCGAGCACAACAAGGAGGCGCTGCGGCTCATCGCCTCCGGTGCCGTGCCCGTCGCCGACCTCATCACCCACCGCCTGCCCCTCGCCGACGCCCTCGACGCCTTCGGCATCGTGGCCCGCGGCGAGGCGATCAAGGTCACCATCGAACCGTAGGAGGTGCTTGATGCCCACCCGGACCGTCCTCGTCGGCTCCGCCAGCGGCCTGCACGCGCGCCCCGCCGCGCTGTTCGTCGCCGCGGCCGCCAAACAGCCCGTGCCGGTCACCATCCGTACCGGCGAGAAGAAGGCCGTCCCGGCGCGCAGCATGCTCTCCGTGCTGTCGCTCGGGGCGAAGAAGGGCACCGAGGTGACCCTGGAGGCCGACGGCGACGGTGCGCAGGCCGCCGTCGACGCCCTGGCGGACCTCCTGCAGCGCGACCTGGACGCCGAAGATGGGTGAGCTGCAGGGCATCGGCGTCAGCCCCGGACGCGCCGCGGGGCCGGTCCACCGGCTGGCCCCGCCGCCCCCGCTGCCGCCCGCGCCGGCCGTGATCGACGCCGACGCGGAACGCGCGCGGGCCCGCGACGCCGTCGCCGCCGTGTGCGCGGACCTGACCCGCCGCGCCGACCTGGCGAGCGACGCCACCGCCGCCGAGGTGCTGCGCGCGCAGGTGCTCATGGCCGGCGACGAGATGCTCCTCGAGGCGGTGGACGCCGCGGTCGACGGCGGCGCGGACGCACCGCACGCGTTCGACGCCGCGCTCGCCGAGCACCGGGCGGCGTTCGAGGCGGCCGGGGGCTACCTCGCCGAACGCGTCAGCGACCTCGACGACATCCGCGACCGGCTGGTCGCCGCGTCCCTGGGGCTGCCGATGCCCGGGGTGCCGTCGCCCGGCCACCCGTTCATCCTGGTCGCCCGCGACCTGGCGCCCGCGGACACCGCCGGCCTCGACCCGGCCGTCGTGCTGGGCCTGATCACCGAGGAGGGCGGGCCGACCAGCCACACCGCGATCCTGGCCCGGACCCTGGGCATCCCCGCCGTGGTGCGCTGCGGTTCGATTCTGGAGATTTCGGATGGTGTACTGGTGAGCCTCGACGGCTCCAGTGGCGCCGTCGCACCCGGCATCTCGGAACTGTCCGCGCAGGCGGTCAACGACGCGCAGCGGGAGCTGCTGGCACGGCGCTCCGCGTCCACCGGCCCGGGCGCGACGTCCGACGGCCACCCCGTGGCGCTGCTGGCCAACATCGGCTCGGCCCGCGACCTGGCCCCCTCCGTGGAAGGCGTCGGGCTCTTCCGCACCGAGCTGCTCTACCTCGACCGCACCGAGCCGCCCGCGTTCGCCGAGCAGGTCGCGGCCTACCAGGAGGTGTTCGCCGCGCTGCCCGGCCGCAAGGTCGTCGTGCGGACCCTCGACGCCGGCGCCGACAAGCCGCTGCCGTTCCTGCGCCTCGCCGACGAACCCAACCCGGCGCTCGGCATCCGCGGCCTGCGGGTCGCCCGCACGATGCCGTCCGTCCTCGACACCCAGCTGTCCGCGATCGCCGCGGCCGCCGCGGCCACGTCCGCCGACGTCTGGGTCATGGCGCCGATGGTCGCCACGGCGGGGGAGGCCGCCGCGTTCGCGGCCTCGTGCCGCGAGCACGGGCTGCGCACGGCCGGCGTCATGATCGAGGTCCCGGCCGCGGCGCTGCGTGCGGGCGCCGTCCTGCGCGACGTCGACTTCCTCAGCATCGGGACCAACGACCTCAGCCAGTACACCTTCGCCGCCGACCGCATGTGCGGCGACCTCGCCGACCTGCTCGACCCGTGGCAGCCCGCGCTCATCTCGCTCATCGCCGCCTGCGCCGCCGCCGGCCGCGAAGCCGGCAAACCCGTCGGCGTCTGCGGTGAGTCGGCCGCCGACCCCGACTTCGCCCTGGTGCTGGTCGGTCTCGGCATCACCAGCCTGTCGATGGCGGCGCGCAGCATCCCGGCCGTGCGGGAGGCGCTGGCCGCCCACACGTACGACGAGTGCGTCCAGTACGCCAAGGCCGCCCTCGCCGCCGACACCCCGACCGCCGCGCGGGCCGCCGTCCGCCCCTGACCTCCTCCGGGCCGCCGTCCGCGCTCCGGTCGGCGGCCTTGGGGAAGATCCACACACCCGGGCGACACGGACGGTTGACAGGCATGAGATCGTTGCCAACGTGTTACTCGAACCGCTTGCAGAAGTCGAAGAGCTGACCGACCGCGGCGTCCTCCGGACGTTCCTGGCGCCGTGCCTGCTCGTCGCGGCCTCGGTCCTGACCCTCGCCGGGATCACCGTCGCCGCCGGCAACCGCCTGTCGGCCGCCCCGCCGCCGTGCAGCAGAGTGACGTCCCAGCCGACCAGGTCGGCCTGCCCCTGACCGCTCGCGCTTCCGGGCGGCGCCTCAGGTCCGCTCCGGGCCGGCGTCGCCGTCGGAGGACCTGCTCAGGAAGACGATGTCCAGGTCGCTGATCCGGTCGGGGTCGGTGACGATGGCGATTCCGGAGATCCGGCCGTCGGTGATGGTGAAGTCGAAGACGGCCTTCGGCAGGCCACGGTGGGACCAGACGGCCGCCGGCACACCGTCGACGAGCGCGAGCCGGGCCGCCTGCGCCCGTCCGGAGAAGACCGCGGCCACCGCGTGGGCGCCGGTGGCGTCGCCGGAGACGGCGTCCGGGTGCAGCAGCTCGAGCAGCGCGGCGAAGTCGCCGTTGCGGGAGGCGGCGAGGAACGCGTCGACGATCTCCCGCCGCCGGGACTGCGCGGCGTCCGACGCGGCCGCGGCACCCTGCACCCGCCGCCGCGCCCGGCTGGCGAGCTGCCGCGCCGCCGCCGGCGACCGGTCGATGACGGGACCGATCTCGTCGAACGACACGGCGAACACGTCATGCAGCACGAACGCGAGCCGCTCCGCGGGCGTCAGCGTGTCCAGCACGACCATGAGCGCCACCCCGACCGAGTCGGCCAGCAGCGCCTCATCCTCGGGGTCCGCGGGCCGCACCGTGGCGGTCGCCGGCTCGGGCGGCAGCGCGCCGGCCGGATCCTCGCGCCGGGCCTTGCGGGCCTCCAGCATGTTGAGGCACACCCTGGCGACGACCGTCGTCAGCCACCCGGCCGGGTTCTCCACCTGGCCGGTGTCCGCCCGGCTGACCCGCAGCCAGGCCTCCTGCACCGCGTCCTCGGCCTCGGCCGACGAGCCGAGCATCCTGAACGCCACCGAGTGCAGGCGGCTCTGGTGCTCGGCGAACCGCTCGCTCACCCAATTTTTCTCGATCATCCGTCACATTCCTCCGTCGCGGCCTGTCATAGGAGATGACCGGCGAACCAGGCCGGTTGTGACAGCACACCGTCGACGATCGGGAGTCAACCCATGCAAGCGCACGTCAGCTCCATTCTGCTCGGAGTCCGCGACCTCGACCGCGCCACCCGGTTCTACACCGAGGGCCTCGGCTGGACCGTCAAGCACAACTACGGCGTGTCCGTGTTCTTCGAGCAGGACGGCGGCTCGCTGATCGGCTTCTACGGCCGCGAGGGCCTCGCCGACCAGGTCGGCACGAGCGCCGACGGCAGCGGCTTCAGCGGCATGGTCCTCCAGTACATCGTCCGCAGCGAGGACCGGGTCGACGAGATCATCGCCGAGGCGGAGAAGGCCGGCGCTACGATCCTCAAGCCACCCGCCGCCCTGCAGTGGGGCGGCTACGGCGCCACCTTCGCCGACCTGGACGGCTACGTGTGGAGCCTCGCCTACAGCGCCCAGGGCAAGGACCAGCCCTACGCCGAGTAGCAACCCCGACGGCGGCGAGGTGCTTTCAGCGCGGTAACGACGCGGTGTCGATCCTGAACGGAAACGGCTCCCGCACATCAAGCACCTCGCCGCCGCCAACGGCGGTGTGTTCCACGTAGTGCTCGCCGGCGAGCCGGAGGAGCCGAAGCCGCAGCGGCTCCTGCTCCACCAGCAGATACCACTGGATGCCGGCTGCGGCGTAGAAGTGCAACTTCAGCAGCCGGTCGTCGCTTGCGTTGCTCGGCGAGACGATCTCCGCGATGAGCGCCACCCGGGCGGCGTCGAGCACCGAGCCCGTGCCTTCGGTGCCTGTCGGTGCGTGGCGGCGCGGCGGGTCACGGGCGGTGAACGTGGTCAGGCAGGGCGCCCGCACCCAGGTCGGCGTCGGCGATCCGACCCCCACCGGTCGGCACGTCAAGGTCATGCACGGCGGGCCCGCCGAACGGGGCGATGGTGGGCGGTTCGTCGAGAGGGGCGCGCGGCGGGGTGAGCAGCCGGCGGACGGAGCGGTAGACGCGCACCGCGATCAGCGCCGGCAGCAGCGACAGCAGGGCGAGCGTCGCCTCGAGGGCGTGGCCGGTTCGGCGGTACGCCGCCGTCGTGGTCTTCTGGGTGTCCTCGACCGCGGCGGTCACGGCCGTGTTCGCCGTGAGGATCGCGTCGAACAGGTCCTTGCCCCGGGCGCTGCGGTCCGCGTCGACGCCGGGGCGGCCGGCGGGCAGGGCGCTGATCGGCAGGGCCACCTGCGCCAGCCACCGCTGTGCGGCCTGGTCCTGGTCGCGGACGAGGACCCGGGTCCGGTCGTCGGGAGCGGCCCGCAGCGCCGCCGACCGGGCGACCGGGTAGTCCGCTGAGCCGGCGCGGAACGCCTCCAGGTAGGCCGGGTCGCCGGTCAGCTGGTACCTGAGCGCGGCGGTGTCGATGTCGGTGAGGTCCCGCAGCATCCGCTGGTTGGCCTGCCGCGCGTCGTCGAGGGCCTGCAGCCGCCCGTCGTGGACGCCGGTGAGGTAGTGGCCGGCGAGCACCCGCGCCGCGCCGATGGACAGCAGCACGAGGATCAGCCAGGTGAACTGCGGGCGCAGCGTGGCCGCGATCGGTTTCCGCACCTGTGAACCCCCGCAGCCTCGCCCCCAAGCCCCTCCAACGCTAACGTGCCCGGGGCGGCGGCGCGGCCGATTCGGGAGCGCTTGGGGTCAGGCCGCGAAGGATACGGTGAACGGTCGACTCGGGGAGTGGTGGCACGGTGCCAGGTGGCGTGGCGCCGTCCGCGCACGTGGTGGCCGTGACCTTCATGTCGACCTGCGAGCCGTCCACGAACTGGGCCCTGCCGTCGTCGCCGGTCGCCGCGACCAGACCGGCGACGCCGCCGGCGACCAGCATCAGCCCGAGCGCACCCACCAGGATCCGGGCGACCGTCCGCCGCCGGTCGGCGTCCCTGCCGTTCACCCCGTGCGCGGTTCCGGCTCGTACCGGCGTCGGACCTGCCACGGGATCGGCGGGCGCTGCCGGTACCGACGCCGCCGACGCCGGACCGGGCAGCCGCAACGTCGCCGTCGACGGGGCTGCCAGGGCCGGCGCCGAGGCGACCTCCGACAGCATCGCCCGCGCCTGACCGGCCGTGAGCCGCTCGGCCGGCTCGCGGCGCAGCAGCCCTTCGAGCACCTCCCTGTTACGGTGCGGGCGTGACGATTCGAGTGCCGTATCTCGGTGATGAGAAGCAGAGTCTGCATGCCAGTCTCAACCGGCACCGCGACGTGGTGCTGTGGAAGCTCGACGGCCTCGACGACGAGCAGCTGCGCCGCCCGATGACCCCGTCGGGCAGCACGATGCTCGGCCTGGTCAAGCACCTCGCCGCGGTCGAGTATGGCTGGTTCTGCGACACGTTCGGCCGTGAGCACGAGCCGCTGCCCTTCCGCGACGACGACCCCGAGGCCGACCTGCGCGTCGAGCCGGGCGAGTCCACCGCCGACGTGCTCGCCTTCTATGCCCGAGCCCGCGCCACCTGCGACGCCGTCATCGACTCCTTAGACGTGGAGGCGACCGGCACCGCCTGGTATGGCGAGAAGGTCTCCCTCCGCTGGGTCCTCATCCACATGGTCGAGGAGGTGGCCCGCCACACCGGCCACCTGGACGTCATGCGCGAGCTCCTCGACGGCGCCACCGGCGACCACCGCCCGGACGAGTAACAGGGACGCCGGCGGCGCGGCGGTGGACGGTCGGCGGCCGGGCACGGCGGCAGAAGGGCCGGCGAGTGCCGGTCGGGGAGCGGCGCGCCGGCGTCCCGGCGCCGGTGGCCCGCGGTAGGTGGAGCTTGGTGGCGGCGGTTTTTGGGGCTGGCGACCCGCGGTAGGTGGAGCTCGGTGGCCCGCGGTCGGCGGAGCTTGGTGGCCTGCGGTCGGCGGAGGTGGCGGTCGGCGGCCGAACTGGTGGCGATGCTGTTCGTGTCCGGCCGTTGCGCTGTGGCGGCGGCTGGGGTGGCCGGCGCTGGTGGTTGGTGGCGGTGAATGGTGTGGTGGTTGGTTCCGTGGCCCGCAGTGGGTGGAGCTTGGTGGCCTGCGGTCGGCGGAGGTGGCGGTCGGCGGCCGAACTGGTGGCGATGCTGTTCGTGTCCGGCCGTTGCGCTGTGGCGGCGGCTGGGGTGGCCGGCGCTGGTGGTTGGTGGCGGTGAAGGTTGGTTCCGTGCGCGAGCTCGGGCGCGAGTCGCGCCGGACTCGGCGGGTGCCCGGGTGCCCTCAGCGCGAGCCGTCAACGCTGAGCTGACAGTCGTCGCTGACGGATCGTGGCGTGTGTGGGCTGCGGCGTGGCGCGGATGCTGGGTAGCGTCGGCGCCATGTCGTTGGTTCCCAGTTCGACAGTCCTTGAAGGCCGCCATGTACGTCTTGAGCCGCTTGCCGAGTCGCATGTGCCCGCGCTGTTCGGCGCCGGTGGCCGGGATGACGAGGTGTGGCGGTGGCTGAGTGCGCCCACTCCGCGTACCGAGGCGGAACTGCGGGAGATCGTGTCCAGGCGCATCAAGGACGTCGACGACGGGAAGCGGGTCGCGTTCGCCGTGGTGGCTCGGGACGAGGGATCAGCGATCGGCACCACGAATCTGCACAGCTGGCAGCGCGGCGACGGGCGCATCGAGATCGGCGGCACGTGGTTCGGCAGGAAGTGGTGGCGTACCGCGGCGAACACCGAGACGAAGCTCCTGACGATGACCTATGCCTTCGACACGCTCGGCTACGCGGCCGTCGGCTGGCGCATCAGGCCGGAGAACGTGCGCTCGCAGGCGGCGATCACCCGCATCGGTGCCACCCTGAACGGCCGCGAACCGCGGGTCGCCGGCGGGCCGAGCCTGCTGGTCTACACGATGGCCCGAACCGACTGGCCCGCGGCGAAGGCGCGTCTGTCCGAACGCCTGGCGGAGGCTTAGAGGCCCTGGGCGATGGCGCGGAGGGCGGGGATGACGTCGGTGTCGGCGGGTTGGAGCTGGACGCAGACGTGGTCGGCGCCGGCGTCGAGGTGGGCTCGTAGGGCGGCGGCAAGCGTGGGGGCGTCGCCGTGGGCGACGATGCTGTCGATCAGGTGGTCGCTGCCGCCGTCGGTGAGGTCCTCGGGGGTGAAGCCGGCGCGCAGCATGTTGGTGGTGTAGTTGACCCGCTGCAGGTACATGGCGAGGAAGGCGCGGGCGCTGCGGCGGGCGGTGGCCGGGTCGGGGTCCAGCACGGCGGTCTGTTCGGGGGCGACCAGCGCGGCCGGGCCGAGGGCGGTCCTGGCCTCCCGGGTCTGCGCGGGCACGGTGAGGTACGGGTGGGTGCCGGCGCTGCGTTCGGCGGCCAGGGCGAGCATGCGGGGGCCGAGCGCGGACAGCACCCGGTGCTCGGCGGGCACGCCGCGCGCGTCGAGGACGTCGAGGTAGCGGGCCATGGACTCGACCGGGCGGGTGCGGTCCGGGTTGGCCTCGCGGTGCCCGGACCCGATGCCGAGCAGCAGCCGGCCGGGGTGTCTGGCGTGGATGCGGTGGAACGAGTCGGCGAGCTCGGCCGCGTCGGACGACCAGATGTTGACGATGCCGGTGGCGATGACGACCGAGTCGGTGCCGTCGAGCAGGGCCTCGGCGGGGCGCAGGTCGGAGCCGGGGGAGCCGCCCAGCCAGATGGTGCCGTACCCGAGCTCCTCGATCGACCTGGCCATCGGCGGATCGAGCAGCGTGACGCCGCGCCACACGCCGATGGTGCCGAGTCGTTGGCTCCAGTTCATGTTTCATCCCCCGTACGATGCGACGCCACGACACAACCATCTAGATCCTAGCGTCCTAGGACGGCATAGGGGGTGTGTGCGGCCGCATTCGAGTGGCTCAAGTTTCGCGATGTGGCGCCGATGTCGAGGAGTGCGAGACTCGCCGGATTCCGGGATGGTGCACAGTGGCGGACACGGGAACGGTCAAGGGCGGCGGCTGGCTGGCCGACCGCAGGATTCGGACCAAGATCCTGTTCGCGCTGACGGCGATGGCGCTGACCGCCGTCATCACGGGGGCGTTCGCGCTGTCGCGGATGTCGGCGATGGACGGCAAGGTCAGCAAGTTGCGCGTGGAGAACGTCCAGGAGCTGGTGCTGCTCAGCCAGATCCGCGGCGCCCAGTCGCTGATCAACCACAACGCGGCGATGCAGCTCGGGTCGGGCGGTGACCCGCAGGTCATCGCGTTGGCGCAGAAGGGCACCGGCGACGCGATCAAGCAGCTCGACACGGCGCTTGAGGAGTACCTGAAGCTGCCCAGGAGCGCCGCCGCGCAGCGGACCGTCGACGAGTTCACGTCGCTGTGGCAGCAGTTCACCGGGGCGATGGCCGACCTCGCCCAGGGCAAGCCGGCGACGATCGACTTCAACAAGGTCGTGCCCGGCATGGAGGCGGCGGTCGCCGAGCTGGCCGACCACCAGGCCGCCGACGCCGACGCCGCGGTGCAGGACGCCCACTCGCAGTACTCCACCGCCCGGCTGCAGGTCCTGCTCACCCTGATCGTCGGACTGGTCGTGGCGACCGCGCTGGCCCTGTACGT
The DNA here is from genome assembly GCF_040654975.1 of Dactylosporangium sp. NPDC050588. Classification (NCBI taxonomy): domain Bacteria; kingdom Bacillati; phylum Actinomycetota; class Actinomycetes; order Micromonosporales; family Micromonosporaceae; genus Dactylosporangium; species Dactylosporangium sp. NPDC050588. Next base: position 44,387 of record NZ_JBFAJA010000015.1, read on the forward strand.
CGCCGCGTCGATCACCCGCCGGCTCGCCCCTGTGGTGGGGGCCATGGACGCGATGGCGGCCGGGGACCTGTCCACGACCGCGCCGGTCGGCGGCCGGGACGAGATCGGCAGCATGGCGGGCGCCGTCAACCGGGCCACCGCCAGCGTCCGGGAGACCGTCGCGGCCCTCGCGCGCAGCGCCGAGCTGGTGGCCCGCAGCTCCAGCCAGCTCGACGCGGTCACGGCCGGGGTCGCCGGCAGCGCGCAGGCGGTGTCCGCGCGGGCCCGGGAGGCCGACCAGACCGCCGCCCAGGTCTCCGGCAACGTGCAGACGGTCGCCGCCGCGTCCGACGAGATGTCGGCGTCGATCCGGGAGATCGCCCGCAACGCCAGCGAGGGGGCCCGGGTCGCCGGGCAGGCCGTCACCGTCGTCACCACCACCAACGACACCGTGTCCAAGCTCGGCCAGTCCTCGGCCGAGATCGGCGACGTGGTCAAGGTGATCACGTCGATCGCGGAGCAGACGAACCTGCTCGCGCTGAACGCGACCATCGAGGCGGCCCGGGCGGGGGAGGCCGGCAAGGGCTTCGCCGTCGTGGCGGGCGAGGTCAAGGAGCTGGCGCAGGAGACCGCCCGTGCCACCGAGGACATCGCCACCCGGGTCCGCGCGATCCAGGCCGACACGGGCAGCGCGGTCGCCGCGATCGAGCAGATCAGCATGATCATCGGGCAGATCTCGCAGTACCAGACGACGATCGCCTCGGCCGTCGACGAGCAGACCGCGACCACGAGCGAGATGACCCGCAACGTCGCCGAGGCCGCCGGTGGCGCGCAGACGATCGCCGCCACGATCGCGGAGGTGGCCGCGGCCGCGGAGGAGACGAACCGGAGCGTGGCGGCCGGCCGTGAGGCCAGCGGCGAGCTGGCGGGCCTTTCCGGCGAGTTGCAGCGGCTGGTCTCCCGCTTCAAACACGTGTGACAGCGCGTCCGGATCTCCGGACAGTTGCCGGACATCCGGACGGGCATCGGCCACTTACGATTTTCGGGTGTCCACACCGACCGCGCTGGCGGCCTTCGCTGAACACCTCGGGGGATGCAGGCGCCTGGCGGGGGAGCCGTCACTGCGGGAGATCGAGCGGCTGACCCGGCAGGCCGGCCGCCCGTACCCGCGGGCGACGATCGACGACAAGCTGCAGGGCCGCACGGTGCCCGACTGGGGCTTCGTGGAGGCGTTCGTCGCCGCCTGCGACCGCAACGCCGGCGGCCGGCCCGGGACGCGTACGGGCGCCGCCTGCGGCCCGGGCCGGTGTGGCCTCTTGAGGTGCCGGCCGGCGAGGCCCGCCGGATCGTGCTCGCGGTTGTCACCGACGAGGTGGATCTGCTGCGGTGGCGGCTGAACGCCGTGGTCACGCAGGGCGGCCGGACCTGGCAGCTCGGGTGGGATCTGCGGGTCTCGGCCCGTCCGGTGATGCGGAAGTTCGTGCCGGGCGGGAGCGGCCCGGTCCCCGTGCCCGTCCACGAGCGGTTTCCGCAGCACTGGCAGTCGCGGTGGCCGGTCGGGTCGGTGCCGCTGCCGCGCGGCGCGGACGGGCCGGTCCGGCTGCCGGCGGTCGCGCAGGCGGGCCGGGTGGTCGCCGCGGACGGGGCGCTCGTCATCACGGTCGACGAGTGTGAGGTCCCCGACGACCCGGACGGGTTCCCGGGGCTGCCCGCCGGCACGATGCTGTGGGTGTACTCCACGATGGGGCTGGCCGCGGCGGGCCTGGTGGAGGTGACGGCGGTCGTGCTGCCACCCGGCGGCGGTGGGAAGGAGCCGCTGGACAGCGGGCTGATCGAGCTGATCCTCGGCATGTACTCCGCCGCGGTGCATCAGGGCTGGCGGATGCGGGTCAACCACGTCGTCGGGTTCGGCCAGCCGATCGACGTCGGCGGCAGGGAGGTCGGCGGGGCGCTGATCCTGCACGCCGCCGGCGACGGCGCGTGGTTCCCGGCGGACTGGCCGCCGCTGCTGCTGGTCCCGCTGTTCGACGGGGAGATGGAGGCGGTCGGGCGGCACGGCGGGGGGAGGGTGCTGGCGAACCTCGCCGCCACCGAGTCGTGCTTCCCCTACCCGTGGTGGTTCGACCCGTCCCGGCCGCCGGTCGTCGACTCGGACACGTACGACGGGTCCACCGTCCTCGACGACGTCAGCAATCTCCGCGACGAGAACGTGATGGTGGTGGAGGGCCCGGGCGAGCTGATGATCATCGTGGACCGGGAGCGGCACGCGGTCCTCGGCGGGGCCTGGATCCAGATGCCGCCGCGGTTCGCGCTCATCCCGCGGTACACGACGATGACGGGCCGGGTGCGGGTGTGGTGGCCGGACCGGTCGGCGCCGAGCGAGGTGGTCGCCGCGCGGCCGCGGTCGCAGAACCAGCCCGGGGTGCACTTCCTGCTGTTCATCCAGGGCGGCTCGGCGGTGACGGTCGACCCGATGGAGGACGGGTTCGTCGTCGGACTGCCGGTGGACGACTGGTATGCGATGGGCACCCACCTGCGGGCCGGGCGGCCGATCGAGTGGCGGACGAGTGGCGGCACCCGGCTCAGTGTCGGCTATTCGGGCGGATGAGCGCCCGGATGCGAGGCAGCAAGCCGTTTGCAAGAACGGCGGGGTTAGCTGGGGCACGTGAAAGAAACACTTCGGCTGGTGCGGCGGGTGCCGGCCGGGCGGCGCGCCGTGACCCGGCTCGCGCTCGGCGTGTCCGTCGTCGACGAGTTCCTGTTCGACGGTCTGGAGTGGTGGGAGCTCATCGACCCGGCCGACGGGGACGAGCAGCCCGCCGCGGCCCTGGCTGCCGTCCGGCCGGGTGAGTCCATCGTCCGACTGGTCGGTCTCGTCGCGCCGGGCGGACGCTCCGACCTCGCCGTTCAGGTGCTGATCTCGTTGGTGGACGCCCTGCGGGCCGGTCCAGCCCGTAGGCTCGTCGCGGCGCCTCTGGCGCACGGCGAGGAGCTCCTGGAGGCCGCGGGCTTCGGACCGTACGACGACGGATCGTTCGCCGTGGAGCTGTAGCCAGCGTCCGCGGCCGAGGTGGAGCTCCGGGAGTAACGCATCCTGCAGATTCGGATCCTGGGCCCGCTCGAGGTCGTCGGGGAGAGCGGCCCGGTCGACACGGGCACCCCGAAGCAGCGCGCCGTCCTGGCGATGCTGACGATGCAGCCCGGCCGGACCGTGTCCGTGCAGCGGCTCATCGACGAGCTGTGGTCCGACGAGCCGCCGGAGCGGGCGATCGCTTCCCTGCAGGCGTACGTGTCCCGCCTCCGCCGCGCCCTCGAACCGGGCCGCACCGCCCGCGACCGGTCGACGGTGCTGGTCAGCCGCGCGCCCGGGTATCAGCTGATGGTGCCGGCGGACGCGGTGGACGCCGCCCGGTTCGCCGCCGCGGTCGAGCAGGCCCGCACCGGCACCGACCCGGCCATGGCGCTGCAGGTGCTCACCGACGCGCTGCACCTGTGGCGCGCGGATCCGCTGCCCGAGCTCGGCGACTCCCCGCTGGCCCGCGCCGAGCGGGGCCGCCTGCAGGAGCTGCGCCTGATCGCCGTGGAGGAGCGGTCGGAGGCGCTGCTGCGGCTCGGACGTGCCGCCGAGGTCGCCTACCTGAGCGAGAGCGCCCTGGCGGAGGCCCCGTATCGCGAACGGCTCTGGGGTCAGCTGATGCTCGCGCTGTACCGGTCGGGCCGGCAGGCCGAGGCGCTCGCCGCCTACGGCCGGGCCCGGGCCGGCCTGGTGGACGAGCTCGGCATCGAACCGGGCCCGGCCCTGCAGCAGCTCGAGCAGGACATCCTCCGGCAGGCCCCGCACCTGGCCGAGCCGGCGCCGGCCGCCCCGACGTCCACTCCGCCAAGTTCCAAGGTCGTCCCCCCGGCCGCGGGCGATATGTCCGAAATGCCGCCAGAGTCGGGTGGCCCGGGTGACCACAGTGACAGTGGTGCGGAGGGGCGCGACGCCGACGACGGCGGCCTGGTCGGGCGGGACGCCGAGCTGCGGACCGTGCAGGAGCTCCTCGCCGGCACGGCCGCCGGCCGGGGACGGTTGCTGCTCGTCTCCGGCAGCCCGGGCATCGGCAAGTCCGCGCTGCTGCGGGAGCTCGCCGCCCGCGCCACCGGGTTCGTCGGCACCGGGACCGGCGTCGACGGGGAGGCGCCGCCGGTGTTCCTGCCGTGGGCGCAGATCCTGCGGGCCGTCGCCGCCGCACCCGGCGCCGCCGACGCCCTCGCCACCGCGTTCGCGCCGTACGGGAACCTGCCTGCCGTCCTGGACCCGACGCTGAGCGAGGCGCTGCCGCTGCCCGCCGCCGAGCGGATCGCCGACCCGGAGCTGGCCAGGTCCCGGCTGTACCAGGGGATCGTCGACGGCCTGTGCCGGCTCGCCACGCACCGGCCGCTGGTCCTCGTCGTCGACGACGCGCACTGGCTGGACGCGCCGTCGACGGTGCTGCTGACGATGTTCGCCAAGGCGGTCCGGCGCAGCGCGGTGCTGCTCGCCGTCGGCTATCGGGAGGCCGAGCTGGCCCCGGAGGCGCCCCTCGCGGGTGCGCTGGGGGAGCTGCTCGCCGACCCGTCCGCGGTGCGGCTGCCGCTGCAGGGGCTCGGCGCCGACGGGGTGGCCGCGCTCGCCCGGGACGTGACCGGCGCCGAGGTGCCCGCCGAGACCGTCGAGATGCTGCTGGACCGGACCGGCGGCAACCCGTTCTTCGTGGTGGAGCTGCTGCGGGTCCTCGTCGCCGAGCACACCCTGGCGCCGGAGCACGTCCCGGTGCGGGTGCAGGAGGTGGTCCGCCGCCGCCTCGCCAAGCTGCCCGCGCAGGTGAACGCGGTCATCGCCGTCGCGTCGGTGCTCGGCCGGGACGTGTCGGTGCCGGTGCTGCGCGAGGTCGTGCAGATCGACGAGCTGGCGCTGTTCGACACGCTCGACACCGCGGTCGTCAGCGGGGTCCTGACCGCGACCGACGACCCGGGGCTGCTGCGCTTCTCCCACGACCTGGTCCGCCAGACCGCGTACCTCGACCAGGGGCCGCTGCGCCGGGCCAGGCTGCACGCCCGGGCCGCCCAGGCGCTGCGCGACACGGGCCTCGCCACCGTCGCCGAGCTGGCCGCCCACCTGCGGGCCGCGCTGCCGGTGCTGTCGCCGTTCGACGTGGTGCCCGCGCTGGTCGAGGCGGCCGGCGAGGCGTACGACCTGACTGCCCACGAGCAGGCGTCGGCGCTGCTGGTGGAGGCGATCGGGGTGCTGCACCGCGCCCCGGCCGGCGAGCGCCGCGACGTCGCGGAGCTCGACCTGCGGATCCGGCTCGCGTACATGCACCAGGCGACCGACGGCTACCTGGCGCCGTTCGTGGCGGCCCAGTACGCGGCGATGGAGCCGCTGCTGGTGCGGCTGCGCGGCCGGCCGGTGCTGGACATCCTGCCGGCGCTGTGGGGGTACGCGTCGTTCCACACCGCCGCCGGCGACGTCGCGCGGGGCGTCGCGATGGCCCGCTCGGCGAGCGAGCAGGGCAGCACCGACCCGTGGGCGACGATCGTCGCGGAGGTCCACGAGGGCGCGGCGGCGCTGTCGGTGCTGGACCTGCCACGCGCCCGCGGGTGCTTCGAGACGGCGCTGGAGGCGCTGCCCGGCGGGGACCTGCCGGCGTTCCCGATCGTCAACTGGGACCCGGTCGTCGGCGCGCAGGCACCCGCGGCGATCGTGTGCGGGATGCTGGGCGATCACGAGGCCGCGGAGCGGCACCTGCGTGCCGCCCGGGAGCGTGCCGCCCGGGTCGGTGAGCCGTTCCTCGACATGTACATCAGCCACTACGCCGCGGCGGTCGCCGCCGACCGGTTCGACGGGCCGGCGACGATCACGGCGGCCCGCGCCACGCTGCGCCTCGCGGAGCGCGGCGGGCACCTGGAGTACCAGGCGCTCGCGGCGATGGTGCTCGGCTGGGCCGAGGTCCGCACCGGCGACCTGACCGGGGTGGACCGGATGGCGAAGGCGCGCGTCGCCCTCGGCGAGGGAATCCGCCGCTTCGGCCGGCTGGAGGCGCTCTACGCCGACGCGCTGCTCACCCTCGGCCGGGACACCGAGGCCGCCGAGGTCGCCGGTGCCGCGCTGGAGCGGGGCCTGCCGGGCCAGGGCGGCCTCGCGGAGCCTGACCTGCGCCGCATCCACGCCCTGGCGAAGGGCGACGCGGCCGAGGCCGAGGAGGCGCTGCGACTGGCCCGCAAGCTGCACTACGCGGGCGCCGCCACCCGCGTCGAGGCCGCCCTCGAACGCCTGCCGTCATAGGGGGACGCCGCCCGACGGCGCGGGCTCGACGGCCTCGACGCCGACGTGCCGGCGCAGCGGGACGGCGACGATCTGCGGGTCGGGCCGCGGGTGGCGCCTGATGATGTACGCGGCCAGCTGGTCGAACCGCTCCGCCTGGACGGTGAGCAGCAGCCGCCACTCCTCGGCCTCCACGAGGGTGCCGTCGCGCCAGCCCATGGACAGCACAGGGCCCTCGACCCGCGCTGCGACGGCGAGCCGCGTGTGGATGACCGAGCGTGCCACGTACGCCGCGTCCTGCTGGCTCGGGAACCCTGCCGACACCTCGAGAAAGTCCATCACGGGGAGGCAGCGTAACGGGTCCGGGCGCCCCGCACGACGGCGATCCGGACGGTGTCGCACAGCGGGCGGACGCCGTCAGGGACGGGCGGCGGCCGGGAGCGGGGTTTCGACGGTGGCCGCGTCAGCCCCGGCGACGGTGGCCGCGTCGGAACCGGCGACGGTGGCGGTGGGGGGCCGGCGGCGCAGGAGACGCAGGGCGGGCAGCTCGACGCCGTGGTGGACGGCCATGGCGCCGAGGAGGCTGCTGGCGAACACCGACACGGTGATCAGGGCGGCGACGAGCGGGCCGGCGCGGTGCGGCAGCAGGCCGAGGCGGTCATAGGCCAGGTACGCCAGGTAGTGCACCAGGTAGAACGCGAACGACACCTCGCCGAGGTACCGCAGCGACGGGCGGGTCCAGACGGTGCGGACACCGGTGAGGTCGGCGCGGGCGGCCGCGGCGACGACGAAGGTGACGGGCACGAGCGTGAGGGCGTGCTGGTTGAGCGGGTACGGGGCCTTCAGCGCGAGGACGGCGCCGGCCCCGACCAGCACGAACGACCAGCGCAGGCCCGGGCCGCGCCACGCGCCGGACCGCACGAGCAGCGCCACGGCGATCCCGAGGGTGAACTCGGCCATCCGGACCGGCGGGAACACGTAGCCGAACCAGAGCGCGAACGGGCGGTCGGCGTACGTGAGGGCGGCGCCGATCCCGAGGACCACGGCGACCTGGAGGGCGGCGACCGTCCACAGACCTCTGGGTCCCAGCCGGCGCAGCAGCCGGTACAGGAGCGGAAAACACAGGTAGAAGAACGCCTCGCACGACAGCGACCAGCTCACCGGGTTGAGCGCGCGGAAGACCGACGCATGCGGGAACCAGGTCTGGGTGAGCGTCAGGTGGATGGCCAGCTGCAGCGGTGCGGCGCCGCCGACCACGACCAGGGCGAGGAGGGTGGTCACCAGCGTCGCCGGGTAGATCTTGGTGAACCGCCGCCAGTAGAACGGGCCGGGCTTGGCGGACCACGTCAGGACGAAGCCGGACAGCACGAAGAAGAACGAGACGCCCACCGCGCCGCCGTTGACCAGCATCGCCCACAGCACGGCCCGGACCGGTCGCGGGGCGACCAGGTCCGAGTCGTAGAAGAGCTCCAGGGTGTGCTGGCCGAACACCACGAGCGCCGCCGCCCAGCGCAGACCGGTGAGGGCCGGTAGGCGGCTGTCGCGGTTCACGCTGAATGTCTAGCCACTCTTCCCGGCCGGCGCACGCCGAGCCGGGAAGAATTCACCCCGATGTGACCAGTGGTCACCTCACATGACCGCCATGTCACCGCCGGTCCCGCTCGCGGTCACGGTCACGGTCGCGGCCACGGCCACGGCCACGGCCGGAAGGCAGGCGCATCGTCATCATCGTCATCAGGCTGAGCGCGATGATGACGAGGCCGATGACGATGTTGTTGGCGATGGAGCCGCCGGACGGGTGGGCGCCCTGGATGACCCACGGGGCGACGAACGTCCACACGCCGAGCACCACCGGCACCCAGGTGAGGCCGTGGGTGCGCCCGTACGCCGCGGCGAAGCCGATGGCGAGGAAGCTGACGGCCACGCCACAGATGAAGTTGTTGACCGCGAGGTCACCCTCGAACGGCGCGAAGCCGACGATCCAGGGCGACAGGGTGAGGTAGATCCCGGCGAGCAGCAGCCCGCCGTCGGTGATGTGCGCGGTCGGCGTCTCCGCCGCGCGGTCGTAGTGGGCCCGCAGCTCGAGGATGTCCGGGTGCTGTTCGAGGTCCGCGATCGGACGGGTCATGACGGTCCCCTTTCCTTGTCGACATCGGGGTTGTCTAACCCGTACCGCTGAGAACTAACACGAAATGGGTGGGCACGGCGGCGGCGCTGCAGACGCCGGCCGCCGTACCCCGGTTCGCGATGGGAGCCGCGAAAAGGGTTGGCATCACCTCCGGTGGATCGATAGCCGTCGCGACCATAGGTGAAATCAGGACGCTTGTCCCGGGAGCGCTCCCATGCCAGAATCAGCGCCACCTCGCGTCTGGGAGCCGACGGGGCACACGCAGCGACTGGCTTACGTACCAACGCCGCCGCGCTGTCGCGTGCCCGTATTCCGCCCAGAAACTTTCACGAGGAGCACCCCACACATGACCACCCGGACCCAACGCTGGATGCGTGTGGCGTCCGTCGGCCTCCTGGCCGCCGGCACGCTGTTCGTCATGCCGGCAGGACCCGCACACGCCGCCGCCGGCTGTACGGTCGTCTACTCGGTACGCAGCCAATGGCCGACGGGCTTCACCGGCGATCTGCTGGTGACGAACCTCGGCGACCCTCTGACAAGCTGGAACGTGTCCTGGACGTTCGCCGGCAACCAGCAGGTGCAGCAGAGCTGGAACGGCGACTACACCCAGACCGGCAGCCAGGTGACGATCCGCAACGCCCCGTGGAACGGCAGCCTGCCCAGCAACGGCACCGTCAACCCGGGCTTCAACGCCGGGTACAGCGGCACCAACGTCAACCCGACGAGCTTCTCGCTCAACGGCGTGACCTGCACCGGGCCGAACCAGGCGCCGACGGTCGCCATCACCTCGCCGGCCGCCAACACCCGGTACACGGCGCCGGCGACGATCCCGATCGCCGTCACCGCCAGCGACCCGGACGCCGGTGACTCGATCGCGAAGGTCGAGTTCTACCACGACGGCCTGCTGCTCGGGCAGGACACGACCGCCCCGTACACGTACAGCTGGGCCAACGTGCCGAGCCAGACGGGGGCGTACAGCCTGCAGGCGAAGGCCTACGACAGCAAGGGCGCGGTGAGCACGTCCGCGGCGGTGCCGGTGTTCGTCGACCCGTTCGTCGGGCCGTCGATCCTGGCCACGCCGTCGCCGCTGACCGTGCCCGAGGGCGGCTCGACGCCGCTGTCGGTCAAGCTGAACCAGGCACCCACGTCGAACGTGACGGTGGCGGTCGCCCGTACCGGCGACACCGACATCACCGTGTCGCCGACCTCGCTGACGTTCACGACCGCGAACTGGAACGTCGCGCAGGTCGTGACCGTCTCCGGCGCCCAGGACGCGGACACCACCAACGGTGCCGCGACGATCAACCTGACCGCTACGGGTTGGGCGTCGGCGTCGGTACCGGCGAACGAGAGCGATGACGACGTCGCCGGCGGCGTGTACGTCCAGCGGTTCCTCGAGCAGTACCAGAAGCTGCACAGCTCCGGGTACTTCTCGCCGGAGGGCGTGCCCTACCACTCGATCGAGACGCTCGTCGTCGAGGCGCCGGACTGGGGCCACGAGACCACGTCCGAGGCGTTCAGCTTCTGGCTGTGGCTGGAGGCGCAGTACGGCCGGGTGAAGCAGGACTGGGCCCCGTTCAACAAGGCCTGGGACACGATGGAGAAGTACATCATCCCCACCCACGCCAACCAGCCGACCGGCGGCTACAACCCGAACGACCCCGCCGACTACGCGCCCGAGGCCGGGCAGCCCAGCCTGTACCCGCAGCAGGGCGGCCACCTCGACTCGTCGGTGAAGGTCGGTGTCGACCCGCTGTACACGGAGCTGACCTCGACCTACGGCAACACCGACGTGTACGGCATGCACTGGCTCGAGGACGTCGACAACGTCTACGGCTTCAGCTCGTGCACCCCGCAGCCGGGCTCCACGGTGTCGTACATCAACACCTACCAGCGCGGCCCGCAGGAGTCGGTGTGGGAGACCGTCGCCCACCCGTCCTGTGAGGACTTCCGCTTCGGCGCGAAGGCCAACGGCGGCTTCCTGCCGCTGTTCATCGACGGCTCGCCGGCCAAGCAGTGGCGCTACACCAACGCCCCCGACGCCGACGCGCGCGCCATCCAGGCCGCGTACTGGGCGCAGCAGTGGGCCTCGGCCCAGGGCAAGGCCGCGGACGTCGCCACCGTCGTCGGCAAGGCCGCCAAGATGGGCGACTACCTGCGGTACGCGATGTACGACAAGTACTTCAAGAAGCCCGGCTGCACGTCGACGGGCTGCGCCGCCGGCACCGGCAAGGACTCCGCCGCGTACCTGCTGAACTGGTACTACGCGTGGGGCGGCGACGCGGGCGGCCAGTGGTCGTGGCGCATCGGCTCCAGCCACAACCACCAGGGCTACCAGAACCCCCTGGCGGCGTACGTGCTGTCCAACGTCAGCGGGTTCGCGCCGCGCTCCCCGTCGGCGAAGGGCGACTGGCAGACCAGCCTCGGCCGGCAGCTGGAGTTCTACCAGTGGCTGCAGTCCTCCGAGGGTGCGTTCGCCGGTGGTGCCACCAACAGCTGGGGCGGCAACTACTCGGTGCCGCCGGCCGGCACGCCGACGTTCTACGGCATGTTCTACGACGAGAAGCCCGTCTACCACGACCCGCCGTCCAACCAGTGGTTCGGCTTCCAGGCGTGGTCGGTGGAGCGGGTCGCGGAGTACTACTACGCGACCGGTGACGCCAAGGCCAAGACGATGCTCGACAAGTGGGTGGCCTGGGCGATCGCGAACACGACGTTCACCGCGAACGGCGACTTCAAGATCCCCGACACGCTCCAGTGGACCGGCGCGCCGGCGACCTGGAACCCGGCCAGCCCGGCCGCGAACACCAACCTGCACGTCAGCGTGGTCAGCACCGGCACCGACGTGGGCATCGCGGCAGCGTACGCCCGCCTGCTGACCTACTACGGCGCGAAGGCCAACAACACCGCGGCGAAGACCACGGCGAAGAAGCTCCTGGACGGCATCTGGCTGCACACCGACAGCAAGGGCGTCGGCATCCCGGAGACCCGCACCGACTACAACCGCTTCGACGACATCTGGTCCTCGTCCAACCAGCAGGGCCTGTACATCCCGTCCGGGTACAGCGGCGTCATGCCCAACGGTGACGTCATCGCCCCCGGGAAGTCCTTCCTGGACACCCGCTCCTTCTACAAGAACGACCCGAACTGGCCGGCCGTGCAGGCCTACCTGAACGGGACCGGCCCCGCGCCGACGTTCACCTTCCACCGCTTCTGGGCCCAGTCCGACATCGCCATGGCGATGGCCGACTACGGCCTGCTGATCGGCGGCTGACGCACCATCTGTGTACCGGCGCCACCGTCTCTCTTGAGGCGGTGGCGCCTCACCGCAGTGCATCGACGGCCACCGTGCGACTGTTCGCGCGGTGCCCGCTGCGGTTCTCGCGGGCAGGTCCCAGCTCGCGGCCAGGTGGTCACCAGGTGCGCGTGCCAGGCTGCTCCGGTGACCGTGGACCACTGGTTGGGCCCCGCGTGGGGCGTGCCGGAGCACGTCCTGATCGCCTGTGCCACCACCGGCGACGCGCTCCGGATGCCCCTGGAGGAGTGGGCGACCATCGGGCCGGGGCCCCGGCACGGCACTCGGCCGCGTGTCGTGTACGACCGGCGCACCGGCGACGAGCTGCCGCTGACCGTGGTGCCGCTGCGGTACCGCAACGACCTCGAGTCGCGGTCCCTGATCGCCGCCGGCCGGATGCCGCCGCCGTGGCCGCACGCGTGGCGCACCGAGGACTGGGGCGAGCCGCCGTGCGAGCTGGCCGGCCCCCGGCCGCTGCCTGCACGCCCTGAGCACCATGACCGGCACCGCCTTCGCCGGCCTGCTCTCCCACGCCTGGTTCAACGGGTGGCCGGCGCCGGTCCCGCGGTGGGCCGCCGAGGAGGTCGAGGCCGCCAACGGCTACGCGCTCGGCCAGGTCGACGCCGACGGGCGCTGGGTGTCCGCCTGGGACATCCCCGGCTGGGACTTCGGCGCGGGACGGCCCGGATCCGCTGGTACGTTGGGGCGTGTCTCAGGTTGACGGAAGGCCCGCGACGGTCGAGGACGTGCATGCGCTGGCCGCCGGGATGCCGCACGTCACCGTCGTCCACGGCTCCGGCGACAACCCGGTCTACCAGGTCGGCGGCAAGTCCTTCGTCTTCTTCCGCAACCCGCGCCCCGACGCGGTCGACCCCGTCACCGGCGAGCGGTTCCCCGACGTGATCGTCTTCTGGGTCGAGTCCGACGCGGACAAGCAGGCCTTGATCCAGGACGCGTCGACGCCGTTCTTCACCACCGCACACTTCAACGGCCACCCGTCGGTGCTGCTGCGGGCCAGCCGGCTCGGCGAACTGACCTACGCCGAGCTCGCCGAGGTCGTCCAGGACGCGTGGCTGTCCCGCGCCTCGGCCCGACGGGCGGCCGCGTGGCTCGCCGCTCGCTAACCTTGGCGCCGTGGCCTGGATGCTGATCGAGGACTCCTTCCCCGCCCCTTCCGGCGGCGTCGCCGTCACCGGCCGCCCCCACGACGGCGACCTCACCCGCGGCGACCGGCTCTGGCTGACCGGCGGCACCACCCGGCACCCGGTCACGGTCGCCCGCGTCCTGCACATCTGCGGCCGCCGCCCCCGAGACGTCGCCCCCGCCGGCCTCAACGCCGCGATCGAACTCACCGGCGTCCCGCCCGGCCTGACCGTCACCGGCCTGCGGCTGGTCGGCGGCGCGGCATGAAACCCGCCGCGGGTGACCTCGCCCAAGCCATCCGGGCGGAGTTCGACCGGACCGGCGTGGTCCTGCCGGTCTCCCCACGGCACGACGTCGCCTGCCCGCCGGAGCACGCGGTGATCGGCGCCGGCCCGCGCACCACCCGCGTGTCGGTCCACGACTGGTCGCACTGGACCACCCCGCCGGTCGGCAGGTCGTACAGCGTCCGGTGCTACGACGGCACGGCCGGCATCGCCTACGGCTGGGTCCCCGACCTGTCCACGGTCGCCGCCCTCGCGGCACGGTGGCAGTCCGGCTCCACCGCCCCCGCCCTGGCCGAGGCGTTCCCGCTGCTGGGCCCGGTCGAGATGCTCGCCGCCCGGGAACGCGGCGACCAGCGCGAATACATGTGGCACGAGTACGCCTCCAACCACCGCGGCTCGATCCACGCGCCACTCGTCCCGTTCATCGTGGCCGCCTTCCACGAGCCCCGCCTGCGCGCCCTGACCCCCGTCCTCGTCAGCCACATGCGGGTGCTCAGCTTCCGCGACCCGTCCTCACCGGCGACCGTCTACCCGTGCGTCACCGCGATCGCCGGCGGCGTGTTCCGGGTGTGGTTGCGCGGCGGTCCCGAGCTCGGCGAGACCGACGTCGCGGGCGGTATCGCGCTGGTCCTCGCCGCCGCCTGACCCGCACCGTCCCGATCGAACGCCGACCCTTTCGACGCCGGTCGTGATCGGCGAGGCGGCGGTGTCGAAACGGTCGGGCCGGTACGATCCGGCTGTGGGTGAGGAGCTCCTGGACGACTTCATCAGAGCCAACCGAGAGCGGGACCTCGGCGTGTACGGGGTGCACGTGCACCGGGAGGGCGACGAGGACGTCGAGCGGCGGGTGCGGTCCGACGACCGGGTCAACCTGTATTCGGTGTCGAAGACGTTCACGTCCGTCGCGCTCGGCATCGCCGAGGCCGAAGGGCGGCTCAGCCTCGACGACCGGCTTCTCGACCACTTCCCGGAGCTGCGGCCCATCGCGGCCGACGGGGTCGAGGACGTCACGCTGCGGCACCTCGCCACGATGGCGAGCGGCACGAGCCACGAATGGTTCGCCGACATGCGGGTCGACGCGCTCGACCTGCTGCACGAGATCGTGGCCGCGCCGCTGGACGCCGTGCCGGGGACCCGGTTCGCGTACACCGACTCCGGGCCGTACGCGATCGGGCGGGTCATCGCGCGGGCCACCGGCGCCGACGTGCGGGACTTCCTGATGCCGCGGCTGTTCGCGCCGCTGGACCTGCACAACCCGGCCTGGCACACGTGCCCGCAGGGGTTCCCGTTCGCGGCGAGCGACCTGTTCCTGCGCACCGGCGAGCTCGCCCGCTTCGCGCGGCTGCTGCTGCGGGAAGGCAAGTGGAACGGCCGGCAGCTCGTCCCGGCGGACTACGTGCGGCGGATGACGCAGGAGTTCGCGGACACGAGCAGCATCATCGAGAGCGAACGGTTCAACCACGGCTACGGGCTCGGCGTCTGGATCGACCGGGACGGTATGTACCGGATGGACGGCCGCTACGGCCAGTACGCCGTCATCTGCCCGGCCCGACGCGCCGCCGTCACCGTCACCGCCCACTCCGAGCGCGAGGTCGACCTCCTCGAGGCCATCCACGAGCTCATCCTCGACCGCCTGGGCTGAACGGCACGGCCGCGGCGCTAGCCGCGGGCCTTCACGGCCGCGACCAGGTCGTCGAGGCGGCCGCGGACGGCGGCGCCGGTGACGTGGTCGAAGTAGTCGCGGGAGCTGACGATCTCGCCGTCGCGGACCCGGAGCACGAAGATGCCGGGCTGCGTGAACGGCTTGCCGTCGGCGGTGCCCTGGTACTCGAACTCGGCGATCACGACCTCCGGATCGATGGTCTCGTGGATGGTGATGTTGGTCGCCCGGCGGTCGAGCGCCGGTCCGGTGCCGGTGGGCGTGAAGTGCGCGCGCAGCTCGTCCCGGGAGCGCAGCGCCGGCCCGCGCAGCGGGTCGAACGGGTGCACGACGTGGGTCTGCTCGGCGTACAGGTCGGGCAGCTCCTCCCACCGCCCCTCGGCCACGCCGGTGACGAGCGCCAGGAACACCTCGCGGGGACTACGATGTGGAGTCATGACTCCGATTATACGGAGTCGCGACTCCGGAACAAGGGAGCGATGCGAATGCCCGGCCGTCCACCACGCGCCGACGCGCAGGCCAACCGGCAGCGCATCCTCGACGCCGCCGAGCACGTCTTCGGCACCGGCGGCAAGGCGGCCTCGACCGAGGAGGTGGCGCGGCTCGCGGGCGTCGGCATCGCCACCGTCTTCCGGCACTTCCCGACCAAGACGGCGCTGGTGGAGTCGGTCCTGGTACGCCGCTTCGACCGGCTCCGCGCACACGCCGACGCGCTGCTGGACGCCGAGGACCCCGGCGCGGCGTTCTTCGGCTTCTTCGGCCACCTCGTCGCCGACGCCGCCACGAAGATCGCCATCGGCGAGGCGCTGCACGACCTGACCGGCGGCGGCGACACCGAGGCGGTGCAGGCGTCCCTGGGCCTGCGTCGCTCGTTCGGCGCCCTGCTGGAGCGCGCCCAGCGGGCCGCCGCCGTCCGCGACGACGCCGAGCTGCCCGAGGTGTACGCGCTGCTGGTCGCCGCCTCCCGCGCCGCCTCCCAGGCCGGCCTCGACGACGACGTCCGCGCCCGCATGCTCGCCATCGTCTTCGACGGCCTCGCCCGCCGATGAGCAGGATCGGCCGCGCCCGCCGATGAGCGGAGCGGGCGCCGCCCAGCGATGAGCAGCTGTCAGCGGCCCGCCCGGTCGAAGGGCGCGTCGCGGGGGAGGAGGCGGTCACGCGGGCCAGCCGCGCGCAGCACCACGTCGAGCACCCGGTCCGGATCGGCGGCGTAGCACGCGCTGAACCAGCCCATGTTCGCCTCCACCACCGCCCACCGCTCCTCGCCCCGGTCGGCGTCGCTCGCCAGCCCGACGTCCACGACCACCGCGCTCGGCAGCCCGCCCGCGCACGCGCCGAGCAGTTCGCCCGCGAACTCGAGCACCACGTCCCGGTCCCGGCACCCGCCCAGCGGCGCCGGGTCGAGGCGCCCGTGCGTGGCGTACCGGCTGCCCGCGTGCACGACCCCGTCGAGCACGAACAGCCGGTACTCCACCAGGAACGACACGATCCCGCTCACCAGCACCGGCGTGTGCGCCGCCAGCGCCGGCAGCCGCGACCCGTCGGCGTAGACCGTCGCCGACAGGTCCTTGTCCCGGGGCTGCTTCACGAACACCGGCGTCCGCGTCCACCGCGCGTCCCCGACGGTGCTCATGACGATGTCGCGGCAGGTGTACCGGTAGGGCAAGGTCACCAGCCAGTCGTCGGCCGGCTCGAGCAGCGCCAGATCCAGCGCCGCCGCCACCTCACCGGCGAACAGCGGCCCGCCGTAGACGTGCCCGGATCCGTGCGGCTCGTGCCGCCCCTGCGCCACCGGTAGCCCCCGCCGCCGGGCCGCGGCGGCCAGCAGCCGGGCGGTCGCGTCGAGGCGGGGCGGCAGCACGAGGAAGTCGGTCACGCCCGGGATTCTGCCGCGGGACCCGCACCGGCCACAGTGGATTTCAGACGGTCACGACGACGTTGCCGACCTTGTGGCCGCTGTCGACGCACCGGTGCGCCTCGACGATCTCGGTCATCGGGCACGTGCGGTCGATGACGACGCGGAGGCGTTGCCGGGCAAGGAGGTCGCGGAGCTCGGCGAGCGCCGCGTGCTTGCGGACCGACATGCCGGTGCGGACGCGGGGGCCGCCGGTGACCGCGGTGCGCAGGGCGTGGACGTTGTTCACCATGCCGGTGGTGGGCAGGTAGCAGCCGCGCGGGGCGAGGACCGGGCGGCAGGCGGCGAACGAGCTGCGGCTGACGGTGTCGCATGCGCGACATCATGCGGAGAAGAACCTGTCGGCACGCTGAGTGCCGAGGTCAGTCCTCCCAGACGTCGACGCGCGGCAGCCCCCGCGCGTCGCGGGCCGCGTCAACCATCCGCTGGATGAGCGCGGTCTTGGCCCGCGTGTACGCGTCGCCGTCGTGCCCGGCCCCGGCCAGCCGCCGCTTCAGCGCGCCGTACTCGTCGCGGTCCGCCGCATCGCGCAGCAGGTGGTCGCGCAGGAGCCGCTCGTTGCGCGTGTCCCACGTGTCCGCGGTCACCACGTGCAGGTGGTAGGCGACCGGCGAACCGTCCCGCCGGTAGAACAGCCGGTCCCGCATACCGGTCTCCAGCCGGCGGTACCCCAGCGACCCGAGCACCTCGTCGGCCTCGACCACGGCGTCGAGCGTGACGGTGGCCGCCATCAGGTCGATGACCGGCTTCGCCGCCAGCCCCGGCACGGCGGTGCTGCCCACGTGCTCGACGGCGCCGAACAGCCCGGGCAGCGCCGCGGTCAGCTCCTCGACCGCCCGCCGGGCCGCGTCCGCCCACGCCGGGTCATGGTCATGGATCTCGATCAGCACACCGGGACCCTACCCGGCATACTGCTGGGATGCGTGAGACCTACGCCCACACCGCGGTGCTCGACCTGACCGGCGACGAGCGCGCCCCCGGCGGCGCGATCACCGTCGCGCTGTGCGGTGCCTACGACCACGAGCCGCCGTGCCCGCTCGCCGCGCACCAGACCGCGGCGGTCCGCGACGGCGACGAGCTGCGGCTGCGGGTGCTGTTCGCCGCCGAGCCCGCCGACGAGGCCCGCGTCCGCGCCGGCATCGACGGGGCGCTGGCCGCCGGCGAGCTGACCGGACCCGACGGCGTCGTCACCCACTGGCGGCTGCTGCGCAGCGGCCCGGCCGGGATCGCCGCCGACGACGCCGCCCACGCCGAGCGGCTGCGGTCGTCATAGACACCGCCGCGCTGGTCGCGGCCGCGTTCGACGCCGGCCGCCCGGCCGCGCCGCTCGTGCGCGTCGACGGGGGCGTCTCCCACGCGGTGTACCGGCTGCGGACCACGACCGGCAGCTACGCCGCGAAACGCCTCAACGTCGTCGACGAGCCGTGGTGGTGGGACGAGTACCACGCCGCCGCCCGGATCGAGCAAGCGGCCCGCGTGAGCCGGCCCGAACGGCTGCCACCCCTGGTCGCGACGATCGAGGCCGAAGGCACCACGCAGCACTGGCAGCTGCACCGGTGGTACGACGGGCACAACCCGGCGGACCCCAGCGACGACCTCGCCGACTGGACCGGCGCGACCCTCGCCGTCCTGCACCGCGAACCCGCCACCGACGGGCAGCCGCAACCGGCGCTGTACCCCCTGGAGGCCTGGCACGAGTGGCTCGCCGGGCACGATGCAGACTTCACCCGGCAGGTCCGCGAGCACCTGCCGACCGTCGCGGCGGCCCTGGCGCACCTCGCCCGGCCCGGCCCGGCGCTGACACCGGTCGCCTCGCACCGCGACATCAAACCCGACAACGTCCTGCTCACCGCGGCCGGACCGGTGCTGCTCGACTGGGACGGCGCCGGCCCCGACCTCGCCGAGCACGAGCTGCTGCGCTCGGCCCTCGCGATGGGCTTCGAGGAGCGGCGGCCCTTCAGCCGTACCGTCGCCGCCTACCACCGCGCGGACGGCCGCCCGATCCCGCCGGACCCGGCGCTCTTCCACGGCATCGTGGAGGCGCAGCTGCGCACCGCCGAGTGGCTGCTGTGGCGGGCCCTCGGCCACCGCGGCGACGGTCCTGCCGACCGGGACCGGTCCGCGACAGAGTGCCTCGCCCGGCTCCGCGGCACCGCGAAGAGCCTCCGCCGCATCCCGGAGTGGGTGAGCTGGCTCGCCGGCCGCTGAGGCGGGATTGCCCGGCGGTGCTATCCAGGTGTGCATGGGGATGAGCCCTGAGGCGCGGCGGCGGCTGGACGAGCGGTTCGGCCAGCGGGTCGAGCGCCGGCGGCAGGACCACGCCGCCAACTGGGAGCACGCGGTGCGGGTCGGCCAGGGGCTCGGCCTCGGCGACCCGCTGGGCATCTACCACACCGAGGTCACCCCGCCGCTCGGCGCGCGACGGGTGCTGTGGCTGGTGGCACCGGCCGTCGCGTACGTGGCCGGCGTCGTCCTGCTCGTGCTGTGGAACCCGGACCGGGCGCTGCCGTTCATCGGCGTCTTGCCGTTCCTGGTGAGCCCGTACGTCGTGGTGTGCGTCCTGATCACGCGCCGCCGCCGGTTCACCCGGTGGCTGTACGCCTACGGCGGCGGCTTCGCCGAGGTCGACCCCGACGGGCCGCCGCGGCCGGTCCGCTGGGACGAGATCACCGACGCGGTCGACGCGTGGCGCCACGACGGCGGGGAGTCGGTCAGCAGCTGGGCCTACGACGGTTTCGTGCTGACCACCGCCGGCGGCCGGACCGTGCCCGTCACCGCGAAGTACGAGAACGCGCTCGACCCGTACGCCCCGATCGGCGGCATGATCGCCGCGCTGATGCCGGCCGAGGTCGGCGCCGCCATCCCCAGGTTCCCCACGATCGCCGCCCTGATCGTCGACCGGGCCGTGACCCCGGTCGTGACCCGCCAGGCCGGCGCCGTGCGTGGCGGCGCCGTCCTCACCCGCGGCTGCGTCCGGGTGACCCGCGACGGGATCGCCGGCCCGAAGGACGCGACGGTCACGCCCTGGGCGGCGATCGACCGGATCGAGCTATGGCCCGGCCGGGTGAAGGTGCGCCCGGTCGCCGGCAAGGCCCGCACGTACACCGACCATCGCGACGGCTCCGGCTACTCGGTGCTCTGCCGGCTCCTGCTCGCTCTCGGTGTGACCGCCTCCTACGAGCCCAGCGGCTGACGCGGTCACCTCGCCCACGACACGTCCGGTGCGGGGTCGATGACGAGGGCGTCGACGGCCCGGACGAGGGACTCCCGGGCCGCGGACGGGTCACCGCCGACGCTGCTTTCCACGGTCAGCGGCCGGCCGTCCGGCAGCGTCACCACGAGGGTCAGCGTCCACTTGAGGTTGCTGGCCGGTGGGGCGGTGGCGACGATCCGGCCGGTCGCGCCACGGACCCGCACCGGGTCACCACCTTCCGGGACGTCGAAGGCCGGGCCGACCGTCGCCTTGAGCGTCAGCAGCGGCGCCGCGTCGGACACGACCAAGGTGGCGCTCCAGTGCCCGGGATCGTCGGCGGTCATGTCGTACTTGCCGCTTGGCAGTGCCCCCGGCCGTCCCTGCCGCACCGGCGGGCTGAACACGGCCGGGTCCGGGCGCACGGAACGCGCGACGCGGAGGATGTCGTCCGGTGAGATCGCCGGGGAGGCCTGCACCCGGGCGGTGTGTGTGGCGTCGATCTGCCAGGTGACCACCACCGTGCTGTTCGGCGCCGCGCCGATGAACACGGTGCCGGCGACACCGTTGATGTCCACCACGCCGTCCGGGGTCGGCCCGGGCCGCGCGGGCATCTCGACGATCTCGAGTTCCAGGTACCGCACCGACGGCTGGAACTGGCCGAGCATCGGGCCGTCGGTCCACCTGCGGAAGACGGCGCTCCCCGTCTCCCGGTCGACGACGAGGAGCCCCCGCCGCCGTTCCCGGTAGCCGTCGGGGACCCAGGTCGGGCCGTACCGCAGCGGGATGCCCGGGGTCGCGGCCGGGACGGGGCTCGCCGCAGGCGGGCCGGCCTGGCGCCGGCCGGTGGCGGACAACGTGACGGGCACGGCGAGGGCGAGCACCAGGACGGCGGCAACGGTGGCGACGACCGTCCGGGTGGTCCGCCGCCGGGCGATCAGCGCGGGCAGCGCGCCGCGGAGCCGGTCGGGGTCCGGTGCGGCGTCGGCCCGCTGCTCCTGCAGCTCGCGGACGAGCGTCTCGAGCTCCGTGGTCACGGTGCCTCCTTCGTCGTGATGAGCGTGCCGGGCAGGGCCGCGCGCAGCGTGTCCATGGCCCGGCTCAGGTGGGTGCGGACCGTCGACGTCCGGCAGCTCAGGACGTCGGCGATCTCCTCGACGGACATGTCCTCGTAGAACCGCAGCGCGATCACGGCCCGCTGCCGTGGCGGCAGGCCGCCGATGAGCCGCATCATGGCGTCGCGGTCCGCGTGCTGCTCCGCGTGGTCCGGCTCCGGCACGTCGATCCCGTCGCCGAGGTGCAGCAACCTGGCCGCCGCCCGGCGCCGCCACGACAGGAACTCGTTGACGACCATGCGCTGCACGTACCGCTCGGGCGCCTCGACCCGGCTGATCCGCCCCCACCGCGGCTGCGCACGGACGAGGACCTCCTGCACCACGTCCTCAGCGAGGTGCGGGTTCCAGGTCACCACCGTCGCGTACCGCAGCAACGCCGCCAGCCGCGACGCGACGAACTCCTCAAACGTCACCAGAAGCGCCTCTCCTCGCGCTGACCCGTTCCGGACGGTAGGAGAACGCACCGGGACCCCCGATATGGCCACCGCCGGCCGGGCATTTCTCGACGTTAGGGTGACGCGGTGGATCTGGGACGGGTGCGGGTGGCGTACGGGGCGGTGTCGGACCTCTACATCGAGCTGTTCGGGACGCGGGAGCAGTCGCACGCCGACGACCTCGCGTTCATCGAGCGGCACCTGACGCGGGCCGGCACGGTGCTCGACGTGGGCTGCGGGCCGGGGCACATGACGGACCACCTGCGCTCGCTCGGCGTCGACGCGACCGGGATCGACCTGGTGCCCGAGTTCATCGCCCACGCCGGGGCGGCGTTCCCGGGTGGCAGGTACCTCCTCGGGTCGATGGACCACCTGCCCGTCGCCGACGGGTCCGTGGCCGGGATCCTGTCCTGGTACTCGCTGATCCACCGGACACCGCAGGAGGTCGGCGGCGTCCTCGCCGAGCTGCGGCGGGCCATGGCCCCGGGCGGGGCGCTGGTCGTCGGGTTCTTCGACGGCGACGCGGTCGAGGCGTTCGACCACAAGGTCGTGACGGCCTACCGGTGGCCCGTCGACGAGTTCTCCGACCTCCTGGCGCAGGCCGGCTTCGCCGAGGTCGAACGGTGGCGGCGGCCCGCCGACGGCACCCACCGCGCGCACGCCGCCATCGCGGCCGTCACCGCTTGATGAGCCGCTCGGCGATCGCGTCGGCGATCTCCGGGTCCTCCGTCCACACCGGGTCGCCGGGGCGCGGGTCGTGGAACACCACGTCGGTGAAGCCGAGCGCCTCGTACCGGCCGACGAAGTCCTCGAACGCGGCGACGCTCGCCAGGGGCCGCTCCGCGGTGTTGCCGACGAGGTAGATGCGGTCCAGCGCCGCCGGGTCGCGGCCGAGGGCGGCGCAGCGGTCGTCGAGGATCGCGGCCTGGCGGCGGACCGCGGCCTCGATCGCGGCCGGGGACTGGTCGGCGGCGTCGGGCTCGCCGAAGGTGATCCACGCGTCGGCGTGCCGGGCGGTGAGCGAGAGCGTGCGAGGGCCCGCCGCCGCGAGGGCGATGGGCAACCGGGGCCGCTGGACACAGCCGGGGACCATCCGGGCGTCGTCGACGGTGTAGTGCTCGCCCCGGTGCGAGTACACCTGCGAGCGCAACAGCCCGTCGAGCACGTCGACGAACTCGGTGAGCCGGTCCGCCCGCTGCCGGGGGCTGAGCACCGGGTCGCCGAGGACGGTGGCGTCGAAGCCGGTGCCGCCCGCGCCGACGCCGAGGGTGAGCCGGCCGTCGCTGACGTGGTCGAGCGTCAGGGCTTCCTTCGCCAGCAGCACCGGGTGCCGGAACGTCGGCGACGTGACCATCGTGCCGAGCCGCACCCGGCTCGTCACCCCGGCGAGCCCGGTCAGCCAGGGGATCGCCGCGTGCCACGGCTCGTCGCGGTACCGGCGCCACGACAGGTGGTCGTAGGTCCACAGGTGCGCGTAGCCGAGCGCCTCAAGGTGGCGGGCCCTGGCGACCGAGCGCGGCCACGGGTCGGTCGGGAGCAGCAGCACGCCGAGTCGCATGCCGCGATCTTATGCGGGCCCCGGCGACGACCACGACCAGCGCGGCGCCGTACGCGACCCGCTGCACCGTCGTCTGCACCAGGCCCAGGTCCGTGGCGAGCTGCGCGAAGGTGCCCGCGACGGCGAGGGTGAGCCATTCGGCGGGCGCGCCGTAGGCGACGAGCATGACCAGCAGCATCGCGTACCACGGGTAGGTCGGCGCGGTCACGAGCAGCGCCGCCGCGACCATGACGGCGGCGCCCCGCCACGGCCGGTCCGGGTCGGTGGTCCGCGCCACGTGCACGGCGGCCGCGGCGAGCAGCAGCACGGCCGCGGGCGCGACGGCGGGGCCGGGCAGCAGCAGGGCCAGCAGCGCGAAGCGGGTGCCGCTCGCGTAGCCCTCCTCGTGCAGGTAGCCGGGCAGGTAGCCGAGGACCGCGGGCCCGGCCGCGACGACGTGCGGCAGGTACACGGCGGCGACCGCGCCGGCCGCGGCGAGCGCGACGGTGACCGGCCGCCGCCGCAGGACCGCGGGGCCGAGCAGCGCCGGGGTGAGCTTCGTGGCCACCGCCAGCCCGAGCAGCAGCCCGCCGAGGGCCGCCGCCCGCCGGGTGCCGGCCCGGGCCAGGACGAACAGGGCGGCGGCGGCGAGCGCGACCGCGGCGACGTCGACGTGCGCGTTGTTGCCCGCCTCCAGCGCGACGAGCGGGCACCACGCCCACAGCACCGCGCGCCGGGGGTCGCGGCCGAGGCGGCGCAGGGCGTACCAGAGCAGCATCGCCGTGCCGAGCGCGAACGCCGACATGGTCAGCTGCATCGGGCGGGTCCGCGCGCCGTCGGGCACCACCGCGAACAGCGCCTCCGCGACCGGCGGATAGATCGTCGGTACGTCCGGCCGGTTGATGAGCGTGCAGCCGCTCGGCACACACCAGTTCGAGTGCTCCGGCCACAGGAAGTCGTCGCGAAGGCGAGTGAGCTCCGGCGCGGACGGCGGGAACCGGTAGGGGTCGATCCCGGCGCGCTGGACCCGGCCGTCCCACACGTAGCGGTACATGTCGTCGCTGCTGTTCGGCGGCTCCAGCCCGGCGGCGAGCGGCAGCGCGGCGCCACCGGCGAGCACGAGGACCAGGGCGGTGCGGCGGTCGAGGCGGCACACCAGCCACGCGCCGACGGCGAACGGCAGCCACATCAGCAGGTACCAGCGGCCCGGCAGCATCAGCAGCGCCGCCAGCATCGCGGCCAGGCACGCGGCCGCCGCGACCCGCCGCGCGGTCATCGCCGCCTCCGCAGGTTCGCGACGGTCCACGCGCCCGCGACCGCCCACACGACGGCGAGGACCAGCGCGAGCCCCCGGCCGTAGGACTGCGGGAACGCGGACGGGTTGCCGGGGACGCGGCCCGCGCCGATGACGAACGGCAGCGCGACGACGGTCACCGCGGCGCTGACGACGAGCGCCGCCCGCACCGGGCCGCGGGCCGGTCGCGGCACCCACCGGGTGAGCGCGACGCCGGCGAGGACGACGGCGGGGACGACGAGGAAGTCGTGGCCGGCGAGCAGCACCGCGGCGAACACCAGCTGCCCGAGCGGGTTCGCGCCGCCGTCGGTGAGCAGGCCGTAGGCGCCGTAGCCGGCGGCGGCGAGCCCGAGGACCACCAGCAGCGCCCTCACGGCGACACCACGGTCAGCGCGCCGACCCACTTCGTCTGCAGCACGCCCGGCCGGTCCGGTGCGATGAGCCGGCACGGGTAGCCGTGGTCGGGGTGCAGCGGCTCGCCGTGCAGCCGCAACGCCAGCAGCGTCAACGGGTCCTGCGCCAACCGGGCGTCCACTGTGGACGTGCGGTAGCCGCCGTCGCGCTGCAGCGACTCGACGGTCACCGCGAGGCCCGCGGCGCCGACGAGGCGGAGCAGGTCGGCGACCCGGACGCCGGTCCATTCGGCGTCGGCGCTCCAGCCCTCGACGCAGGCGATCGGCAGCGACACCGTGTGCTGCGGCATCGCCTCCAGGTCGGCGAGGCTCAGCGCGTGCCGGCCGCCGGGACCGGTCACCACGAGCCGGTAGGTACCGTCCACCGCGGTCACGCCGGCGGCGGCCGCGGTCTTGTTCACCGGTACACCCTGCGGGCCGACACCGGGCAGCCGCGGCGCCAGCAGCGACAGCCGCCGCAGCGGGCGGACCGTCTGCCCGGCGGTGGCGACGGTGATGACCCCCGCCGCCGCCCCGACGAGTCCGAGGACCGCGCGGCGCGACCGCCGGGCGGACGGCGACGGAGCCGGCGTGCGGAGGACCGGCAGTTTCGCCGCGACGTGCAGCAGCACCGCGCCGGCGAGCAGCCACGCGGTCCAGTAGTGCGCGCCGACGAACCCGAACGGCATCAGCGAGTACCAGTAGGCGATGTTGAGCAGGCCGGTGACGAGCTCGAACAGCGCGGCGGCGGACAGTAGCGCGACGGTGCCGCGCTCCAGGGCGTGCGCCACACCGCGCACCGGCGGCCACGTGAACAGCTTCGGGTAGACGGACCAGACCTTCGCGGTGAGCAGCGGGAAGCACGCGAGGCCGGTGGCGACGTGCAGCCCCTGGGTCAGCCGGTACAGGTTGACCGGGCGCGACGGCCAGCGCCACCACCCGGGCGGGTGCTGGATCGCGTGGCTGATCAGCCCGGTCGCGAGGCACACGGTGAACGCCCCGGCGAGCCACAGGCCCAGGTGCGCGGTCAGGCGCGGATCCGTGGGCCGCCGCGCCAGGCGCGTCAGGGCGTCAGGTGGGCGAACCATCGGCCGGCCTCCGTCCAGGTCCCGGCGAGCCGGAGCGCGGCGTCGCGTGCGACGGCGGCGATGTCGTCGACGCTGACGAACGCCCACGCGAACGCGGTGCTGGTCCGGTCCGCGTCGGTGAGCGCGACCCGGCCGCTCCAGGTCCGCCCGCCCGGCGGGTCGACCTCGACGAGGACGCTGCCGTCACCGCCGATGAGGCTCCGGCAGCGGCGCAGCAGCCGGGCCGGGTCACCGCCGATGCCGATGTTGCCGTCGGCGAGCAGCGCACAGGTCCAGTCGCCCTCACGGGGCAGCGGGGCGAACAGGTCGCCACGGATGACAGACGCGCCGCGGCGGCGCGCGTACCGGACGGCCTGCGGGCTGACGTCGACGCCGAGGACGCGGCGGCCGGCCGCGGCGACGGCCTCCGTGAGCCGGCCCGCGCCGCAGCCGAGGTCGAGGGTGCCGTCCGTGCACCGCTCGACGAGCTGCGCGTCGCCGGCCCGCGGCGCGCCGGACCACGATCCGGCGTCGAGCGGGCGGACCAGGGCACCGTCGGCGTCGACCAGGTCCATCGCGGCGGGCTCGCCGCGGGCGGCGCGGCGCAGCGCGGCACCGTAGAGGGCGACCGGCGCGCTCATGCCGGGGCTCCCGCCGGCACCGACGCCGCGACCGCCGTCGTGAACCGGCCCGGTTCGCAGCCGGCGGCGACGGCCCGGGCGTCCTCGGCGGTGTCGACGTCACGCAGGGTCGGCAGGGTCGCCACGCCGACACCCAGGCCGCGCAGCGCCGCGCGGGTGGCGGCACCGGTGTCCGATGTGGACATGGGGACGCCCGCGAGCACCCTGGCGGTGGACGGGTCCCGCAGGCCGAGCGCCCACCAGCCGCCGTCCTCCGCCGGCCCGAGGACCGCTGCGGTGGTGGCGAGCGCCGCGCAGGCCGCGACGACGTGGCCGACGCGCAGCTGCGGGGTGTCCATGCCGACGAGGAGGGTGGCGACGCCGGGGAGCGCGGTGTCGGCGTACGCGGCGGCGAGCCGCTCGCCGAGGCCGTCGCCGCGCTGCGGGTGGCGGTGCCAGCCGGGCGGGGCCGGCAGGTCGCCGTCGACGACCAGGGTCCGGCGGGCGGCGGGCGCGGCGGTGAGGACGTCGACGGTGTCGGCGAGCATGGCCGCGGCGATCCCGGCGGCCTCCGCCGGCGTGCACGGGGGACAGAGGCGGGTCTTCACCCGTCCCGGCACCGGCGTCTTCGCCAGCAGCAGCAGCTGGACCCTCATCGCGCCAGCACCTTCGACATGTCGCGCACGGCGCGGGCGGTGCCGCGGACCGACCCGGTGACCTTCGACCGGCCGCCGGCGATGCGGGGCGCGTAGTCGACGTCGACCTCGGCGATGCGCCACCCGGCCGCCGCGGCGCGGACCATCATCTCCAGGGGATAGCCGAACCTGCGGTCGCGCAGCCCCAGCCCGAGCAGCGCCTCGCGGCGGGCGGCGCGCATGGGGCCGAGGTCGTGCACGGGGATCCCGGTGGTGCGGCGCAGGCGCCACGCCACGACGGCGTTGCCGGCCCTGCCGTGCAGCGGCCAGGCACCGGCGGCGGTCGGGCGGCGGCGGCCGAGCGACAGGTCGAGGCGCCCCCGCAGGACCGGTTCGGCGACACGGGGCAGCTGCCGTGGGTCGAACGAGCCGTCGGCGTCCATGAAGCACACGACGTCGGCGGTCGCCGCTTCGAGGCCCGCGTGGGCGGCGGCGCCGAACCCGCGCGGCGCGGCGTGGACGACGACCGCGCCGTGCGCCTCGGCGATCGCCGCCGACCCGTCGGTGGACCCGTTGTCGGCGACGACCGCCCGGTAGCCGTCCGGCAGCCGGGACAGCACCCACGGCAGCGCGGCGGCCTCATTCAGACAAGGCAATACGACATCTGGCACGGATCGGACGCTACCGAGGAACCCGGGGCGAAGATCTTACGAGGAACGAACCAACCATTACGAACCGCGAACGCGGCCGTCGACCGCCGTCGCCGCCACCTACGGTCGACGGCATGCGGATCCTCGTCACCGGCGGCGCCGGGTTCATCGGCGGTCACGTCGTCACCGCGCTGCGCGCCGCGGGCCACGACGTCGGCGTGCTCGACCTGCTCCACCCGGCCGCGCACCGCTCGCCCCCGCCGGACGCCGACCGTGTCGACGTGCGCGACCGGGCCGCGGTCGCGGCGCTGCTGGACGGGGTCGACGCCGTCGTGCACCAGGCGGCGATGGTCGGCATGGGTGTCGACCTGGCCGACCTGCCGGAGTACGTCGGCTGCAACGACCTCGGCACCGCCGTGCTGCTCGCGGAGATGGCCCGCGCCGGCGTGCGGCGGCTCGTCCTGGCCAGCTCGATGGTCGTCTACGGCGAGGGCGGCTACGCGTGCCCGTCCCACGGCACGACGTCGCCGGCGCCGCGCGCCGCCGCGGATCTCGACGCCGGACGGTTCGAGCCGGGCTGCCCGTCCTGCGGCACGCCGCTGGAGCCCCGCGACGTCGGCGAGGACGCGCCGCCGCGGCCGCGCAGCGTGTACGCCGCGACCAAGGTCGCCCAGGAGCACCTCGCGCAGGCGTGGGCGCTCGCCGGCGCGGGGACGGTGGTGGCGTTGCGGTACCACAACGTGTACGGGCCCGGCATGCCCCGCGACACGCCCTACAGCGGCGTCGCCGCCATCTTCCGCTCCGCGCTCGCCGCCGGTCGGGCACCGCGCGTCTTCGAGGACGGCGCGCAGCGCCGCGACTTCGTCCACGTCACCGACGTCGCCGCCGCCAACGTGCTGGCGCTCGACGCGGCGGTCGACGGGTTCCGGGCGTACAACATCGCCTCGGGCCGGCCGACCACCGTCGGCGCGATGGCCGCGACCCTCGCCGCCGCGATGGACGGCCCGGCACCGGTGATCACGGGCGAGCACCGCGCCGGCGACGTCCGCCACGTGGTCGCCGCCCCCGGCCGCGCCCACGCCGAGCTGGGCTTCACCGCCGCCGTCGACCTCACCGAAGGCCTGCGCGACTTCGCCACCGCGCCGCTGCGCGCCCTCTGACGGGGGCCGTCAGAGGGCGGTCGGGTCGATGACCCGGACGTGCGGGTCGGTCACGTCGTAGCCGAGGCGGGCCACCATGTCGGCGGTGCCGCCGGGCCCGTCGCCGTTGCGGCCGTCCCAGACCAGCAGCGCCCGCGGGCGGTCGTCGAGGCCCTTGACCAGCTCGACCATCCACTGGTTCGTCTGACTGAAGACGTCGGCGTCGCCGGTACTGTGCAGCACCCGGACCTCGCTGCCGCGCAGCACGCGCTCGAAGCGGGCGCTCCAGTCGGTGCCCGGCAGCGCCACCGACGACAGCTCGAACTCCGCGACCGGCATCGCCAGGCAGAGCGTCACGGCCGCGCCCCGGGACAGCGCGGCCTCCGCGGCGATCAGGTCGGCGCCGCGGGCACCGCCGCACACGAGCACCGACCCGGGCCCGACCCGCCACTCGTCGAACGTCTCCGCCACCAGCCTCGCGACCTCGCCGGCGACCCGCTGCGGAAACCGTGGTGCCGGCCGGCCGGGCGCGTCGACGAGATGGCCGCTGGCCAGCACGACGGGCATCACCGCTCGACGCTGGGCGTGCCGTCGGACTGCCTGACCACCAGCTGCCCCCAGTGTCCGTTCTCGGTCCGCAGGACCTCCTCGACCCGCAGCAGCGCGGCGCGGTCGTCCGGCGCGTCCCGCCAGGAATGACCGGCCGAGCGTACCCCCTTCAACGCGTCGTCATAGGATCGCCGCAGGCTGGAGAACCCCATCAGCGAGCTGTACCCGGCGACGGCACCGGCGAGCGCCGCGATCAGCGCCGCGACCAGGCCGCACACGCCGCGGGCCGTCGCCGAGCCCGGCCCGCTGAACACCTGCGCGGTCGCGCCGACCACACCCGACAGCACCAGCAGCCCGTTGCGGAGCCGGACGCCCTGCTTGTAGGCGTTGCGGAACTCGTCGCGCCGCCGCTCCAGAAACCGTTGCTGCTGCTGTACGCGGTGCTGCTCGTACAGGTCGCGGAACTGCGACTCGCGGTCGGTCACGTCAGCTCCTCACCCTCGTCGATCGCGTCGACCGCGCGGACCAGCAGGCGCGCCCGATTGTCGCCCGTGTATGGCTCGACGCGGGCGAGATAGATGAAGTACAGCGCCCGCAGGCGCTCCGCCTTGACCCGCGCGAGCCGGTAGTCGGCGAGCGCGTGGTCGTCCACGACGAACTGCGACAACCCCGCCAGCGCGACCGCCAGCACCGCCAGCACCGCCGACGGCCAGCGCTGGTCCGACAGGACCGCCTGCAGCCCGCCGAGCCCGGTCAGCAGGGCGGAGCCGAGCAGCACGACGATGCCCTGCAGCCGGTAGCTGTGCTGGCCGCGCAGCGCCTCGAGGTCGTAGCGCTCGAACCGCTCCTCGACCGGGCGCAGCGCCTCGAAGTCCTCGGCGAGCGCCGGGTAACCGGCCTTCGCCGCCGGTGGCATGATCGGATCGGACACGAGCCGCGATCCGCGTCGCGGAAACCGCCGGAATAGGTCGCGCACGCCGCCTCCGTCAATATCGACATCGTCGGCATTGAATCTACGAAAGCGCCGCAACCGTTGACAACGGTCACATCGTCCGCATACCCGACCCGAACCGCCGACCCGCTCAGGTGCTGCGGGAAACCGGGCGCTGCACCGTTGCGGCGTACCGTTGACTCGAGGGGGTGAGACAGGTGATCGTCACCCAGGAAGAGATGCGGATCGGCGTGCCGGCGATGCGTGCCTACGAGCACCTGGTGCATCTCAGCGAACATCCGCGGTTCATGTCCGGGGTCCTCGCCGTGAGCCAGGCCGGCGACGAGGCCGCGCACCTGGCGCTCGACATCGGCGGGCGGCGGGTCGAGATCGACGCGGTGCTCGGCGACACCGAGCCGGGGCGGTACGTGCGGTGGGACAGCGCGCAGCTCGTCGAGGCGTACTGGCTGGAGCCGCTCGGCGACGACGCCACCAACGTGGTGGCGGTCGCGCAGCTGGACGAGCGACTGGTGCACCCGCACGGCGCGCAGCCGGACGCGGAGTTGCACGCCCGGCTGCGCATGGATCTGAAGGGCTTCAAGCGGTACTGCGAGGAGGCCGAGGCAACCGCTGAGGAAGCTGAGTCAGCCCCTCAGTAGCGGTAGTGCTCCGGCTTGTACGGGCCTGCCACGTCGACGCCGATGTACTCGGCCTGCTCCTTGGTCAGCTCGGTCAGCCGGACGCCGAGCGCCTCGAGGTGCAGCGCGGCGACCTTCTCGTCGAGGTGCTTCGGCAGGCGGTACACCTGGCGCTCGTACGCGTCCGGCTTCGTGAACAGCTCGATCTGCGCGATCGTCTGGTTGGTGAAGCTGTTGGACATGACGAAGCTCGGGTGACCGGTGGCGTTGCCCAGGTTGAGCAGCCGGCCCTCGGACAGCACGATGATCGCGTGCCCGTCGGGGAACGTCCACTCGTGCACCTGCGGCTTGATCTCGTTCTTCACGATGCCCGGGACCTTCGCCAGCCCGGCCATGTCGATCTCGTTGTCGAAGTGCCCGACGTTGCCGACGATCGCGTTGTGCTTCATGGCGGCCAGGTCGGCGGCCATGATGATGTCCTTGTTGCCGGTGGTGGTGATGAACAGGTCCGCGGTCGCGACGACGTCCTCGAGGCGGACCACGGGCAGCCCGTGCATGGCGGCCTGCAGCGCGCAGATCGGGTCGATCTCGGTGACGACGACCCGGGCCCCCATACCGCGCAGCGCCTCGGCGGCGCCCTTGCCGACGTCGCCGTAGCCGCAGACGACGGCGAGCTTGCCGGCCAGCATCACGTCCGTGGCACGGTTGATGCCGTCCAGCAGCGAGTGGCGGATGCCGTACGTGTTGTCGAACTTCGACTTGGTGACCGAGTCGTTGACGTTGATCGCGGGGAACAGCAGCTCACCGCTCTCGGCGAGCTTGTAGAGCCGCTTGACGCCGTTGGTGGTCTCCTCGGTGACGCCGCGGATGCCGGCGGCCAGCTTCGTGAAGCGCCGGTTGTCCTTCGCGAGGCTGTCGGCGAGGGTACCGAGTACCAGCGCGAACTCCTCCGAATCGGCGGACGTCGGCTGCGGCACCCGGCCCGCGGCCTCGAACTCGACGCCCTTGTGCACCAGCAGCGTGGCGTCGCCGCCGTCGTCGACGATCATGTTCGGGCCGAGGCCGTCGCCGAAGTCGAACAGCTGGTCGGTGCACCACCAGTACTCGGCGAGCGTCTCGCCCTTCCACGCGAACACCGGCGTGCCCTTGGGCTCCTCCGGCGTGCCGTGCGGGCCGACGACGACCGCGGCGGCCGCCTCGTCCTGCGTGGAGAAGATGTTGCAGGACACCCAGCGGACCTCGGCGCCGAGCGCGACGAGGGTCTCGATCAGCACCGCCGTCTGCACGGTCATGTGCAGGGAGCCCGCGATCCGCGCGCCGCGCAACGGCTGCGCGTCGGCGAACTCGCGGCGCGTCGCCATCAGGCCCGGCATCTCGTGCTCGGCGAGGCGGATCTGGGTCCGGCCGGCGGCGGCGAGAGAGAGATCGGCAACGGCGAACTCGATCCCGTTGCGCGTCTGCAGATACTTGTGCATAGCCTAAGGTCACCTCCCGGTGACAGGAGGCGCCCTTGGGTCAAGGGTAGTCAACGGCCGAGCGTGGCGAACCCGTGCGGGTCCGTCGCAGCGCCTCTCGGCCGTGACCGCGGCGTCGCCTTGTGCTCAGCCGCGATTGGTTCCGACGGTACCGCCTCCGTCGTTTTCCCCGCAACCGAGTGTGCGGTAGACGTCACGGAGCAGGTCGGTCACCTCGAACCGGCCGACGGTGAGTTTCAGCTGGTCGAGCTGGTCGAGGAGGGCGTCGGGTCGCGCAATCGCGCCGGGCAGGGGTTCGTTTCTTGTGGTGACCCTGGGGCCGGCGGTCCAGAAGCTCTTGGCCGTCCGGGGCTCCGGGTCTGTGGGCGCCACGTGCCTGGTGTCGGACACGCGGTGGCTGCGCAGCTCCTCGAGCAGCTCGTCGCGGCCCTTGCCGCGCCAGGCCAGGATGGTGAACGGGTCGTTGTCGAACTCCTCCGCGAGCACGTAGCAGGCGGCCGTCAGGTGCCGGCACGGCTTCTGCCAGCCGGGGCAGTCGCAGTCCATGACCAGCTCGGCGAGGCTCTGCGGGAACAGGGACAGCCCATAGCTCTGCAGCAGCTGGTCCAGGTCCTCCGGCAGGTGCCCGGCGAGCAGTTTCGCCGCGTACCGCGCCTCCTTGGACAGCGCCCGCTCGATGCGGGCCCAGTCGGCGGCGGAGAACGCCTTCGCGGCGATGCGCGACCGGTACGTCTCACCGTCCTCGTCGAGGATCAGCGCCGTCACGATGCTGCTGGAGATGGTGAGCGACCGGACGTTGCCGGCGCGGGCATAGCGGCGGCCGACGGAAAATGTCGTACCCATGCGCAAGGATTCGAGCATGGCGATGAACTGGTGGGACCACCTCGTCTCACTCATCCGTCGCCTCCGGGCGCAGGGTCATCAGGTCCAGGAGGTCGTCGGTGGACAGGCCCGTGAGCCAGCCCTCGCCGCTGCCGACGGCGACCCCGGCGAGGGTCCGCTTCTCCGCCATGATGGTGTCGACCCGCTCCTCGACGGTGCCGACGCAGACGAAGGTGTGCACCTGCACGTCGCGGCGCTGCCCGATGCGGAAGGCGCGGTCCGTGGCCTGCTGCTCGGTCGCCGGGTTCCACCACCTGTCGACGTGCACGACATGGTTGGCGGCGGTGAGGTTGAGCCCGGTCCCGCCCGCCTTCAGCGACAGCAGCAGCACCCCCGGCCCCGTCCCGGTCTGGAAGCGCTCCACCATCGCGTCCCGGGCGCCCTTCGCGGTGCCCCCGTGCAGGAACTCGACACCGGTCCCGAGCCGCCCCGCCAGGTAGGGCGCCAGCAGGTGGCCGAACTTGGCGAACTGTGTGAAGACCAGCGCCCGGTCCCCGGCGTCGAGGGCCGTGGCGAGGATCTCCTCGAGGCGCGCCAGCTTCCCCGACCGTCCCGCCAGCGGCGTGCCGTCGTCCATCAGGTGCGCCGGATGGTTGCACACCTGCTTGAGCTTCGTCATCGCCGACAGCACCAGGCCCTTGCGCCGCTCACCGGACCGCCCCTCGCGCAGCTTCACGAAGAGCTCGTTGACGACCGCCTTGTAGAGCGTCGCCTGTTCGAGGGTCAGGTTGCACCACTGGCGGCGTTCGAGCTTGTCCGGCAGGTCCGCGATGACCGCCCGGTCGGTCTTCACCCGGCGCAGCAGGAAGGGGCGCGTGACCCGGCGCAGGCGGGCGGCCGCGTCGGCGTCGGCGTAGCGCTCGACCGGCACCGAGTAGCGGGCCCGGAAGATGCTCGCCGGCCCGAGGATGCCCGGGTTCAGGAAGTCCGCGATCGACCACAGCTCCGTCAGCCGGTTCTCCACCGGGGTGCCGGTCAGCGCGACCCGGTGCCGCGCCGGGATCCGCCGCACCGCCCGCGCCGCGGCGCTGGTGCTGTTCTTCACGTGCTGCGCCTCGTCGAGCACGATCCGGTCCCAGTCCCGCGCCGCCAGCCGGTCCACGTCCCGGGTCGCGACCTGGTAGGTGGTGAGGACCAGGTCGGCGTCGAGCTCGTCCGCCGCCCGTTCCGTGCCGTGGTGGACGGCGACCCGCAGGCCGGGCGTGAAGCGCCCGATCTCGCGCCGCCAGTTGCCGAGCACCGACAGCGGGCACACGATCAGCGTCGGCGGCCGGGCGCCGCGCTCGCGCAGCAGCGCCTCCAGCGCCAGGACCTGCACGGTCTTGCCGAGGCCCATGTCGTCGGCGAGCAGCGCCCCGACGCCGAGCCCGTCGAGGAATGCCAGCCACGACAGGCCCTTGCGCTGGTAGGGACGCAGCGTCGTGGCGAGGGACGCGGGCGGCTCCAGCAGCTCCAGGCGCTCGACGGCCCGGCCCGTCAGCAGGTCCGCGAGCCATCCCGTGCCGTCGACGCCGGTGACCGGCAGGGGCAGGTCGCCCTCGGGGATGAGTCTGACGAGCCGCATCGCCTCACCGGCCGACATGTGCCCCTGCCCGCCCCGGGCGAGGAAGGCGAGGCCGGCGCGGAGCTTCTCCCGGTCGAGGTGCACCCAGCGGCCCCGCAGCCGCACCAGCGGCACCTTCGCCCGCGCCAGCGCCCGCAGGTCCGCCTCGCTGAGGAATTCGTCACCGATCGCGAGCCCCCACCGGTAGCGCACGATCGCGGCCCGGTTCGCCGTCGTGTCACGCAGCACCGGGGCCGCGGGCTGCGCCGAGTGCGTCGTCAGCGTCAGCCCCAGGTCCTGCCGCCGCTGCCACTGCGCCGGCAGCAGCACCCCGAATCCCGCGTCGTGCAGGATCCCCGCGTGCCGCAGGAAGCCGTAGGCGCCGATCGTGTCCAGCCGCAGCTGCTCGGGGCGCGCCTGGTGCAGCGCCTCGTCGAGCTCGGGCCAGAGCCGGCTCGCCCTGCCGAGGTCCGCCAGCAGCACGTCCTGCGGATAGTCGACCCACCGGAAGAGCGGCGACGCCCCGCTGCGCCAGACGTCCTTGGCCGGCACGAGCAGCCCGGGCTCCGCGACCGGCTGCAACATGAACTCCACCAGCCACCCCGACACGTCCCGCCCGCCGTCGACCCGCACCCCCGCCTCACCGGCCGCCGCCCCGACGGCGTCGTCCTCCTCGTCCTCGTCGAACTCCTCGACAAACGTCAACCTGAAGCACAACCGCACCGCCGCCGGCCGCCCACTCTCCGCCCACCGCCGGATCTCGTCCCGCACCCGCCGCACATCCGTGCTCTCCCGCACGGCCCGCCCCACCAAGCCACCCGCCCCGCCGCCGCTCAGCCCGCCGCTGCTGTTCGGCTCGCCGCTGCTTGCCGCGCTGCCGCCGCTCAACCCACGGCCGTTGCTCGGTTCGCTGCTGCTCGGCATGCCGCTGTCGCTCAGCCCGCCGCTGCTGTTCGGCTCGCTGTCGCTCAGCCCGCCGCTGCTGCTCGGTCCGCTGCTGCTCGGCACACCGCTGTCGCTCAGCCCGCTGCTGCTCGGCACACCGCTGTCGCTCAGCCCGCCGCTGCTTGCGGTGCTGCCGTTGCTCAGCCCACCGCCGTTCGGCGTGCGGTCGGCGTCCAGTGCGCCGCCGCTGCCCAGCGCGCTGCTGGTGTTCAGCACGCTGGCGGCATTCAGCGCGTCGCTGCTGTCCGGTGCGCGACTGTTGTTCGGTGCGCTGTTGACACTCGGTGCGCCGTCGCTGGTCGGGCTGGGACCGCTGTTCGGGGTTTGGTGTTCGCGGACGGTGGGGGTGCCGGCGCCGGTCGGTGCGGGGCTGCTGTGCGGGGTTGGGCGTTCGCGGAGGGTGGGGTCGGGGGAGGTGAGGGCGGCCAGCCAGGCGCGGACGGTGCCGTCCTGGCGGACCGCGGCGTCGGTGACGATGGGGCGGTCGGTGAGGGCGGCGCGGACGAGGGCGTCGACCTGGTGGTTGAGCGCGGCGCGGGCGGCCTCGTCGGGGGTCCAGTCGGCGGCGGCGAAGGCGGCGCCCGGCAGGGAGCGGCACAGGGACTCGAACGTGATGGCGTCGTCGGCCCACAGGACGGGGCGCCAGCGGGCCTCGATCGGGTGGTCGAGGAGGTCGGGGAGGACGCGGCCCCGGTGCACCAGGTCGGCGGCGAACGTGACCAGGTCCGTCAGCGCGCCGATCGACGGGGCCGCCACGATGGCGGAGTCGGGGGCGTCGTCGGCGGTGAGGGCGGCTTCGAGGTCGGTGCCGGGTGGGGCGTACACGATCGGGACGGTCCACAGCATCGTGCCGGTGGTGTCCGGGTCGCGGTCGGTGGCGGCCGGTGGGGTGAGGGTGGGGGAGGGCAGCGGGCGGGCGCCGGTGGTCGGCAGGGCCAGGTCGGCGGTGGCGACGTCGCCGGGGAGCGGGGGGAGGACCGCGAACGGGTGCGGGACCGCCCGACTGGGGCGGCGGCGCAGGCCTGAGGCCGGGCCTGGGGTGGTCTCGGCCCAGTATGCGAGCCGGCCCCCGCCGGTGATGACCCCGTGCACGACGTTCACTCCGAGACCCTACTCCGGGCGCCCGCCGCGGCCCGAACGGCGCGGCGTCAGTGCGTGTCGGGCTTCGTGTGGAGGATCTCGCGGACCTGTTCGGCGGCGCGCAGGATGCTCTCGCTGATGAAGTCGCTGAAGCGGGCGATGTTTTCGAGGCGGACGGCGGCGGGGCTGCCCTGGCCGAGGACGACGACGCCCTGGCGGGCGGTGGCGGCCACCTGGCCGATGCCGCGGGCGCTGGCGATCGTCGACTGGTACCAGACGTCGTCGTCGACGAAGTAGCGCTCGCGGCGGCGGTCGTCGCGTTCGCGGCGGATGAGGCCCTGCTGCTCGAGGAACGCGACGGCCTTGGACACCGACGCCGGGCTGATCTGCAGGTGCTGGACGAGTTGCGCGGCGGTGAGGCTGCCGGCGTCGGCGATGAAGAGGCAGGTCAGCACCCGGGCCACCATCTTCGGCAGGCCCTGCTGCATCAGCAGGGTGGTGAAGGTCTCCTCGTATTCGCGGACCGCGCCGTCGTCGCGTCCGTTGCCCTGGGCGAGGGCCCGCGGTCCAGCGGATGGTGCCTGTCGGCGGCGGTGGGCGCGGCGTTCGGTGGCGCGGTGGGCGAGGTCGGCGCGATACGCGGTGGGGCCGCCGTTGCGCATCACCTCACGGGTGATGGTCGACGTGGGGCGGTCGAGGCGCCGGGCGATCTCCGCGTAGGCGAGGCTGTCGGCGAGCCCGCCGGCGATCTGCTGCCGCTCCTGCTGTGTGAGCCTGCCTCCCGGCACCGCCGTCTCCCTTCGTCCGGTACCTCCAGCGTAGCGTTCGCCGACAGTCCAATGCAACGCAACGAGTCCAGCGCATTGCGTTAGCCGTACAGCCAATGCAACGAATTCAGCGCAATGAGCTGCGGAAACACGAATCAGACGCAACGCATACATTGCCCGAAGTGCGAACGCAAAGTAGCGTTTCTGGTGTCGGAAAGAACAACGACATGAGGAGAACGCCATGCAGCAGTTCGACAGCCCCGCCGCCGTCACCGCCGTCCTGGAGGTCCCCGCCGGCCGGATCCAGGTCATCGCGGCCGACCGGGCCGACACCACCGTCGAGGTGCTTCCCGCCGACGCGGGCAAGCGGCGCGACGTGCAGTCGGCCGAGCAGACCCAGGTGGAGTTCGGCGACGGTGTGCTGCGGGTCAAGGCCCCCGCCGGCAGCTCGGCCGGGTCGGTCGAGGTGACGGTGCGGGTCCCCGCCGGCTCGCGGGTCGAGGTGAAGGCGGCCGCCACGGAGTTCCGGGGCGTCGGCCGGCTCGGCGACGTCGCCGCCGAAGGCCTGTACCGCGCGGTGAAGCTCGACGAGGCGGCGAGCGCGCGCCTGTCCGCCCACGACGGCGACGTCACGGTCGGGCGGCTCACCGGGCCGGCCGAGATCAGCACCATGCGGGGCGACATCAACGTCGCCGAGGCCGTGCGCGGCGCGGTCGTCCTGCGCACGCAGATGGGCGACGTGACCGTCCGGGCCGCCGCCGGTGTCGACGCCTCGCTGGACGCCGGCACCGGGCGCGGCCGGGTGCACAACGCGCTCAAGAACGCCGGCACCCCCGAGCTGACCATCCACGCGACCACCGCCCAGGGCGACATCGACGCCCGCAGCCTCTGAAGACGCCCCGCAGCCTGAAGACGTCCCACAGCCTGCGGACGCCCCGCGGCCTCTGAAGACGCCCCGCACACACCCGAGGGAGACGCCATGAACGGCACCGTGAACAGCGCGACCTGGACCGGCATGATCCCGGTCGACGACACCGCCCTCGCCGCCACCGACACCGGCGGCCCCGGGATCCCGGTGGTGTACCTCAACGGCCAGTTCGCCACCCAGGGCTACTGGCGCCGGGTCATCGCCGAGCTCGGCGACGGCCCGCAGTGGCGGCACATCACCTACGACGAGCGGGCCCGCGGCAAGTCGCGACGCTCGCAGGACTACTCGTTCGAGGCCGCCGTCCGCGACGTCGACGCCGTCCTCGCGGCCAGGGGCGTCGACCGGGCGCTGCTGGTCGGCTGGTCCTACGGCGCGTTCGTCGGGGCGCACTGGGCCAGCCGCAACCCGTTGCGGACGATCGGCGCGGTGCTGGTCGACGGCGCGC
The DNA here is from genome assembly GCF_040654975.1 of Dactylosporangium sp. NPDC050588. Taxonomy (NCBI): domain Bacteria; kingdom Bacillati; phylum Actinomycetota; class Actinomycetes; order Micromonosporales; family Micromonosporaceae; genus Dactylosporangium; species Dactylosporangium sp. NPDC050588. Next base: position 83,333 of record NZ_JBFAJA010000015.1, read on the forward strand.
AGCCGTACGACTGGCTGGACGAGGCCATGGAGGTGCGGATCCGCAAGATGTTCCGGCGGATGGGCTGGTTCCTGCCGCTGCTGCGCCCGACCGGTCTCGCCCCGCGGATGACCGCCGACCAGCAGGCCGACAGCAACATCGAGATCGGCAGGATCTCGCGCGTGAGCGAGCTCGGCCCGGTGCTGGACCGCATCACGGTCCCGACCCGCTACGTGGTCGCCTCGGGCACGTCGCTCGGCAGCCGCGGCGACGAGCAGGAGCGCATCCGCGCCGGCCTCGGCGCGGTGACCGAGCGGAACCCGAACATCCGCATCAGCGCGAAGGTCCCCAGCAACCACGGCGCCATCCTGAAGAAGGACTTCCGGGCCGTCGCCGACGCGGCGCGGGACGTCGCGGGCCTCTAGGGTGGCGGCGTGGCAGAGCTGAGCAGGTTCCATCGGCTGTGGGCGGCCGCCGCCGCGGGCAACCTCGGCGACGGCGTCTACAGAGTCGCGATCCTGCTGCTCGCCGCGCGGCTGACCAGCGACCCGGTGGCGTTCTCCGCGCTGACGGCCCTCGGGTTCGTGCCGTGGCTGCTGCTCGGGCTGCCCGCGGGTGTCCTCGTCGACCGGTATGACCGGCGGCGGCTGGCGCTGATCGTCGGGATCGTGCGCACCGCGGTCCTGGCGGCACTGCTCGCGGCCGTCGCCACCGACACGATGTCGTTGTGGCTGCTGTACGGCGTGGTCGTCGTCCTCGGCGCGGGCGAGACGGTGTACGACACGTCGGTCCTGTCGATGGTGCCGGCCGTCGTCGAGCGGGACCGCCTCGAGGCCGCCAACGGCCGGCTGCAGGGCGCGGACATGCTCGTCCAGAACTTCGTCGCCCCGCCCGTCGCGAGCGCCGTGTTCGCGGTCACCGCGAGCGGAGCGTTCGGCATCAACGTCGCCTGCTACGCGATCGCCGCGGCGCTCATGCTCGCGCTGCCCGGCACGTACCGCGCCGCCCAGGGCGAGGGGACCGTGCCGATGGGGCGGGCGATCGGCGAGGCGCTGCGGTTCGTGCGCGGCCACCCCGTCCACCGCGCGATGCTCTCCGTGGTGATCGGGCTCGGGTTCGCCAACGCGATGGCCACCGCCCTCGTCGCGCTGTGGACCCGGGAGACGCTCCACGTGCCCGAGGCCGCGTTCGGCGCGTTCCTGCTGACCGCCTCCGTCGGCGGGCTCGTCGGCAGCCAGACCGCCGCCCGGATCGCGGGACGCACCGGCCGCGGGCGCGCCATGGTCCTCGCGGCGACCGTGACCGGCCTCGGGATGCTCCTCGCGGCCGCGACCCGGAACATGTACGTGGCGGCGTTCGCGTGGGCGCTGACCGGGTGGGCGATCCTGGTGTGGAACGTCGTCTACGGGTCGCTGCGGCAGCGCCTGACCCCGGACGCGCTGCTCGGCCGCACGATCGGCGTCTACCGGGTCGTCGCCTGGGGCGTCATGCCGCTGGGCGCGATCGCCGGTGGCCTGCTCGCGGACGCCGGCGACCTGCGGACCCCGATCCTCGTCGCGGCCCTGCTGACCCTCGCCGGCGGCGGGTACGCCGCGTCCGCTCTCACCAACGCCCGCATCGATGCGGCGGTCGCCGAGGCCGATGTCGCGAGCGCCCGGCCGTGAGTGGTAGAACCAGCGGATGGGGTACTCCGTGCGGCCCACGGGCAGGCTGCACCTGCCGGCCGCGGACGACGTCGCCGCCACCACCGCGATCAGGGCCGCGCTGGCCGCGCGGGACGGCTGGTTCAGCGAGGAGATCTGTCCGGACGCGGGCACGGTCGCCGACCTCGCCTGGGTGGGCGCGGCGCAGGTCGTGCGGGACGGCGACTGGATCGAGTTCGCGCGGGACGAGGAGGGCGACGCGAAGTGGTCGGAGCAGGCGACCGCGTTCTACGTGGAGCTGGCGCCGTTCGTCCGCGCCGGCACGGTCAGCTGCACCGGCGAGGACGGCTCCACCTGGGCCTACGCGTACGCCGACGGCAAGATCACGCAGCAGGGCTGGAACGCCTGGGACTGCTCCCTGGAGCCGTTCGGCGAGCCCGTGTACCCGTGGCGCGAAACCTGACGCTCAGCCGTGGTCGCGGCGCAGCGTGAGCTGGAACGCCCTGGTCGGCGGCGCCGGCTCGGAGCCGTAGGACGCCAGCACGGTGCACGACAGCGGCGCGTCCGGGGCGGTGATCCGGTGGGCGGTCACATGCGCGGAGTCCCAGTGGACGCGGGGCACGCCGCCGCTGGGGCCGAAGCAGGCGTCGAGCTCCGCCCGGGTCAGGGTCGGCTCGACGAAGTGGATGACGACCGCGGACAGCCCCGCCCGGTCGAAGGACAGCTCCAGGCGCGCGGTGCCCGGCGGGCTCGGCTGCACGAACAGCCGGCCGAAGTCGTCCTGCGTCGGCGCGGGCAGCCCCAGCAGCGCGGCGACCTCGGCGGGGTGCTCGGTGGTGACGCCGCAGATCCGCCGCGCCCACGTCCACAACAGGTCGGTGGTGATCGGCCGAGCGATCAGGTCCAGCAGGTGCGCCGGCGCCGGCGGCCGGCGCCACACGGTGGGCCAGTCGTCGAGGTCGACCATCTCGGTTCCGTCGACGATGAGGGTGTACAGCGGCTCCGCCGGGAAGTCGTTGACCCGCACGGTGAGGCTGCGCCCGTCGACCTCGGCGTGGTAGGGGAACTCGCCGTCACCCGAGTGCTCCCACCGGATGGGTGTGGCGATCAGGTCGCTCATCGCGCGGGTCCTCAAGCAGCTGGGCAATGCGGACCTGAACAGCGTATGGGGTGTCCGCAAGCCCACACTTGAGGGGCGTCACACCTGCCCCCTGTTCAGGCGGCGACAGGGCTAACGTCAGTCCCGCTATGCGTCGTCATCTGATGTGGGTCATCGGGCTCACCGCGTACATCATCGCGGTCTTCCACCGCTCGTCGCTGGGGGTCGCCGGGGTCGCCGCGGCGGACCGGTTCGGGGTCGGCACGTCGCTGCTGGCGCTGCTGTCCGTGGCGCAGCTTGCCGTGTACGCGGGCATGCAGATCCCGGTCGGGGTGCTGCTGGACCGGTTCGGGTCGCGGCGCATGCTCGTCGGCGGCGGGCTGCTCATGGTCGCCGGGCAGCTGCTGTTCGCCTACGCGCACGACATCGGGCCGGCGGTCGCGGCCCGCGTGCTGATCGGCGTCGGCGACGCGATGACGTTCATCAGCGTCCTGCGAATCGTCGCGCTGTGGTATCCGCCGCGCCGCAACCCGCTGATGGTGCAGCTCACCGGCATGGTCGGGCAGCTCGGTGCGCTGTCGTCGGCGGTGCCGCTGGTCGTGCTGCTGCGCGACGCGGGCTGGACCGCCACGTTCCTCGGCGCGGCCGCGCTCGGTGCCGCCGCGATCGCGCTCGTGGCCGTGAGCTTGCGGGACTCACCGGTACAGGAGCCGCAAAAGCCGGCGGCGTCGGACCGGGCCCTGAAGGCGTCGTGGGAGCATCCGGGCACGCGGCTGGGGCTGTGGACGCACTTCGTGTCGTCGTTCTCCGGCAGCGTGTTCGCGCTGCTGTGGGGCTATCCGTTCCTGACGCAGGGGGAGGGCCTCGCCCCGGCGACCGCCGCCCTGCTGCTGTCGCTGCTGACCGTCGGCGGCATCGTGCTCGGCCCCGTCGTCGGGCACTTCTGCGGCCGGCTGCCCTACCACCGCTCGACCCTGGTCCTGGCGATCGTCGGGAGCTCGGCGCTCGCCTGGACGGTCGTGCTGCTGTGGCCGGGCCGCGCCCCCGTCGCCGTGCTCACCGTCCTGGTCCTGGTGCTCGCGGTGAACGGCCCCGGCTCCATGATCGGCTTCGACTACGCCCGCTCGTTCAACCCGGCGGCCCGCATCGGCGGCGCGACCGGCATCGTCAACGTGGGCGGGTTCGTCGCCTCGATCCTGGTCATCATCGCCATCGGCGTGCTGCTGGACGTGCAGACCCGGGCCGGCACCGCCCACCCGTCGCTGCCGGCGTTCAAGTGGGCGTTCGCCGTCCAGTACGTGTTATGGGCCCTCGGCGCCGCCCAGGTCTGGCGCTACCGGCGCACGACCCGCCGCGCCATCCCGCCGGAGCACCTCGCCGCCATGCGCCGCGGCGACCCCCTCCCGGCCGTCGGCTGACGTCGCCGGTTCCTCAGGGGCGGCGCCGTAGCCGTGCCGCATCCGGAACAGCATCGGCTCCGTCCCGGTCGCGGTCACGTGGGCGATCAGCTGGGCCCGCAGCGGCGCCGGGATCCCGGCCCGCAACGGCCGGGTCCACTCGAGGCACGTGAACAGCTCCGCCGCGCCGTCGAGCTGGCCCGCCGATAGCGGAGCCGCCGCCAACGCGTCGAAGATCGCCCCGGTGGGCTCGGCGAGCAGGAACCGCTGGGGCACGAGCTCGTGCCAGAAGGTGCCGAAGTCCTCGCGTGCCGGCACGCCGGCCCAGGTGACCAGCGCCCGGATCCGGTCCGTCAGGTCCGGGATCCGGCGCGCCAGCATGCCGGCCAGCCGCTCCTCGGCGTGGTGCTCCCGCAGGGTCACGGCCTCGGCGAAGTACTGCAGGCCGAGCGGCGCGGCCGCCACCCAGCGAACCCGCCGCGCCTCCGCGTCCGCCGCCTCACGGGCGGCCCTGAGCTGAGCGTCCCGTGGACCGGTCAGGCCGTGCTCCGCCAGCCATGCGATGAGCGCGGGGGCGTCGCGCAGCTCGGCGGCGCGGTCACCGAGGCCGCTGAGCTGCGTCTGACCGTGCACGGTCCACCGGGCGAGGTCGCGACCGTCGGCGCCGGTCACGACCATCGTGGGCCGGTCACCGCACCAGCAGTGCTCGCTGTCCCTGACGCCGCCGTCCACGACGCTCAGCACCCGCGCCAGCCCCGCGATGTCGCCGCCGGTGACCACGATCCTGGCGGCGTCGGCGTGGTCGACCTCGTCGGGCCGGGCGTCGACGATGCGCACCCGCGCGGCGTTGGCCAGGATCCCCCGCAGCCGTGCCGTGCTCGGCGCCTTGACCCTCCTGCTCACGCCGGCGAGCGTACTGACGGACCGGACGGCCGGCACCCGACTTTGTCGCGCGCCTCAGCGCGGGTGCGGGGCCAGCACGTGGGCGGGCAGCACGCGCCCGGCGAGTTCGGCCAGGCGCTCCGGGTGCAGCGCCTCGGTGAGCCGCGCCGTCAGCTCCGGTGGCAGCCGGCGCGCCAGCGCTGGGGCCGCCGCGGAGGCGAGCATGGTGGTGGTCGCGGAGGTGGTGGCGATGCCCCAGCCGACCGGGCCCAGCGGGGTGCAGCCGAAGAACTGGCTCAGGCCGGGGGTCTGGACGACGCCGGCCAGCACGGCGGCGGAGCCCAGGCTCGCGACGAGGACACCGGGGCTGTTGTACCCGACGAGCAGGGTCTGGCCGAGCTGCGTGCCGACCAGCGCGGCCAGCGCGACGGTGCGGGCCCGCACGCCGCGGCCGCTGAGGGTGGCGGCGGCGACCCATGCGCCGGTCGCGCCGGTGACGGTGGCCGCCGCGCGCAGCGCGATGTCGTGGGTCAGCGCGGCGCCGAGCGAGGCCTCCGGGCCCTCGCGCAGCAGCACGCCGTTGGCGCCGGAGTCCGGCCGGCGCAGCGCGACCGCCAGGGCCGGCGCGAGGTCGGTGAGGAGGTTGACCAGCAGCAGCTGCCGGGCGTTGAGCGGCGAGGCGCCGGTGAGGGCGGCGCCGAGGACGGTGAAGCCGATCTCCCCGAGGTTGCCGCCGACGAGGATGCCGAGCGCCTCCCGCACGGCCCGCCACATGGCGCGGCCCTCGACCAGCGCGGCGATGATGGTCTCCAGGCGGTCGTCGGTGACGACGAGGTCGGCGGCGGCCCGGGCGGCGGGGGTGCCGCGCTGGCCGAGCGCGATGCCGACGTCGGCGAGGCGGATGGCGGGGGCGTCGTTGGCGCCGTCGCCCGTCATCGCCACGACCCGCTGGTTGGCCTGGAAGGCCTGCACCACACGGACCTTGTGGGCCGGCGTGCCGCGGGCGACCACCGCGATCTTGGGCACGAGGTCGCGCAGCGCGCGGTCGTCCAGGGCGTCGATGTCGGCGCCGGTGACGACCCGGTGCCCGTTGAGCAGGCCGAGCTCGCCGGCGATGGTCTCGGCGGTGGCGGGGTGGTCCCCGGTGATCATGACGATCTGCGCGCCGGCCGTGCGCAGCTCGTCCAGCGAGGCGCCGGCGGTCGAGCGCACCGGGTCGGCGAGTGCGAGGAAGCCGAGGAAGCACAGACGGGCCACGGTGTCGTCGGTCAGGTCACCCTCCGCAGGGCTGTGGGTCTCGGCCACGGCGAGGACGCGGAAGCCCTGCCGGGTGAGCCGTTCGAGCTGCTGACGGACGCGGCGGCGGCCGGCGCCGGTGAGCGGCCGCTCGTCGCCGGGGGCGGCGCGCCAGGTGGTGCAGCGGGCCAGCACGAGCTCGGGCGCGCCCTTGACGGACAGCAGGCGGCCGGCGGTCGTCGTCGCGGCCGTGGCGTGGTACGCGCGGCTGGGCTCGAACGGCAGCGTCGTGTGCGCCTGCCAGCCCGGCGCGCCGGCGGACTCGTCGACGGCCGCGTCCTCCGCGCCGCCGCGCACGGCGCGGTCGGTGATGTGGGGCAGCGGCTGGCCGCCGGTGGGGGCGGGGGTGGCGCGCAGGCCGGCGGCGAGCACCGCCCGGTGCGCCGGGTCCAGGCCGTCCACCGGCCGGATGGTGGCGGCGTCGGCGACGGCCGCCAGCCGGATGTGGCCCTGGGTCAGGGTGCCGGTCTTGTCGAAGCACAGCACGTCCACCCGGCCCAGCGCCTCGATCGTCCGGGCGTTGCGGACCAGCGCGCCCTGGCGGGACAGCCGGCGGGCCGCGGCCAGCTGCGCGGCGCTGACCAGGAACGGCAGCCCCTCCGGGACGCTGGCCACGGCCAGTCCCACACCGGCGCCGATGGTGTCGCGCACCGGACGGCCGCGCAGCAGCCCGGCGGCCATGACGGCGGCGCCCGAGCCCAGCGCGATCGGCAGCGTGGTGTGGGTGATCTGCCCGAGCCGCGCCTCCACCCCGGTGGCCGGTGCCGCCTGGGCGGCGGTGGCCATGCTGCGACCCGCCTCGGTCGCCGCCCCGGTGGCGACCACGACGCCGACCGCCCGGCCGGCCGTCACTGTCGAGCCCTCGTACACCATGCAGATCCGGTCGGCGACGTCGGCGGCGAGGACCGGTTCGGTGCGCTTGGCCACCGGCATCGACTCGCCCGTCAGCGAGGACTCGTCCATCTCCAGGGCCTGCGCCTCGATGAGCCGGCAGTCGGCGGGCATGACGTCGCCGGGTGCCAGCTGGACGATGTCGCCGGGCACCAGCTGGTCGGCGGGCAGGCGCACCGGCCGGCCGTCGCGGCGGACCGTGGCCATCACCGCCGAGCGGGCCAGCAGCTCCGCGACGGCACGGTCGGTCACCGTCTTCTGGACCGCGCCGACCACCGCGCCTACGGCGCTGGCGCCCAGCACGATGCCGGCGTCGACCAGGGAGCCGATCGCGGCCGACAGGGCCGCGCCGCCGGCGAGGATCGGGGTCAGCGGGTTGGCCAGCTCCTCGGCGAAGGAGCGCATGAGGCTGGGCCTGGGCTGGCTGATCTGCGCGTCGGGACGGTGCCGGCGCAGCGCCGTCCGGGTGGCCAGCCCGCCGCCGGTGGATTCGAGCAGGTGCAGGACCTTGCCGGCGGGCAGCGCATGCCACGCGGTGCTGGACACGGGCGGCGAGATGGGCCGGCGGGCGAGCTCGGTGGCGGCCCACACGCCCTGCACCACGGACAGGGCGGCGGCGCCGTTGACGGCGAGCAGGGCCCGGCGGGCCGCGCCCCGGGGCGCGCCGGTGATCGTGGTGATCGCGCCGATCGCGGAGCCGGACTCGGCCAGGCGGACGCCGTGCCGGCCGACCCGCCGGGCGACGTCGATCGCGTCGATGAGCAGGGCGGCGGTCTCCAGGACATCGCCGGCCAGCACGTGCGCGCCCCAGGGTGGCCGGGCGTCCGGCCCGTGCACCCCGATGCCGACGTCGGCGCCGGCCAGCGCGGCGGCCTGATCGGAGACCAGCAGCACCACGTGACCGTCGGCCTGAAGCTCGCGGACGTTGCCGAGCAGGTGCCCGCGGCCGGGAATGTCGCCGGCGTCGATCCGCTCGGCCCCGCGGGGGCGGCCGCCGGCGAAGATCAGCCTGGTGCCGCTGCGCCGGGCCGCCGCGATGAGCGCGTCGGCGCTGGCGGCCGGTTGGGGCACGAGGCTCACCAGCGCCTCGAGCCGGGTGCCGTGCGCGAGCCCGAGCACGTGCACAGCGCCGTCACGGTGCAGGCGCTGCCGCGTCCGGACGCCGGTCCGGCCGCGCAGCCGCAACTGGTCGACCGGTCCGAGCAGCCAGCCGTCCTGCTCCACCGGCTGGTCGGCCGCCTCGGCGCTGAACAGCCGTTGGGCCTGGAGGCGGACCTCCTCCGGGTCGGCGCCGGGCAGCGGATGTACCTCCTGGACCATGAGCCGGCCGGTGGTCAGGACGGCCGGGTCGAGGATCACCGTGTCGACGCGGTCGAGCAGGCGCAGGACGCGCGGGTCCATCACCTGCGCGCGGCGGCCGGCGAGCGTGCGGCCCAGCTGCGCGGCGAAGGACTCCCGCCCGGCCCCGGGGGCCTTGGGCAGGCCGGCCACCGCGATCGCGGCCGCCCGCCTGGCGCCGCCCGCGGCCAGCGCGACGCCGGCCGCGCCGGCGCCGACGGCGACGCTGCGCGGGGCGTAGTGCTCGACGATCCCGTCGGGTAGGGGGCTGGGCCGTTCGGTGACGACCGGGTCGGCGGCGGCCCGCTGGGGCGTGCGCAGCAGCGCCGGCTCGGCGCGCCAGGCGTCGCGCCGGGCCCGGGCCTCGGCCAGCTGGCCGACGCGCACGGCCGCGTCCACGCCCAGCCCGGAGACGCCGCCGACCAGGCCCTGCGCCGCGGCGTTGCTGAGCGCGAGCACGGAGTCGGCCCGGTCGCGGCCGAGCGCCCGTTCGAGGAGGGCCCGCAGCTTCGGCTGGGTGTCGACGAAGGGGACGAGGGAGGCGGCCTCGACGGCGCCGGGCACGTGCCGGGCGATGCGGCCGAAGGTGGCGACCACCAGGCCGGCGGCGTCGGCGACCAGGGCCGTGGCGGCCCGGTCCAGGGCCGCGGGGTGATCGGGTGCCGGCGCGCGGTCGGCCTGCCCGTCGTGGATGCCGGGGTACCGCTCCCGCACCTCCCGCACCGCCGCGGTGAGCTGCGCGCGGGTGGGCGCGGGCCGGGTGACGCCCAGCACGACCCGCTGCAGCGGGGCGTTGACCACCGCCCACGAGACGCCGGGCACCTGCCCCAGCGCGGTGCCCAGTGCCGTCCGGTATTCGGCCGCCTCCGGGCGGGCGACGCCCGGGGCGTCGACGGCGACGCGGTCGGTGGTCACCGGCTCGTCCGGGGGCCGGCCGGCGACGGCACGGGCCGCCCCGGCCACCAGCCGGGACGGGGTCCGCACCAGGTCGAGCAGCGCCACCTGGCTAGACCTTTTCCAGCGCCTCGCCGAATTCGTGCACGACCTTGTTGCGCCGGTTCGTCGCCAGCGTGTGGCCGGCCGCTACGACGACGGCCACCGGCCATTCGATGGCGCCCAGCACGGCCAGGACGCCGATGCCGCCCAGGAAGGCGAGCTCGTCGGCCGGGGGCAGCTGGACGGTGCCCAGTTTCGGCACGCTCAGGTGGGTGCTGTTGTGGTCGGTGACCTGATGTGCGGCCGTCCGCATGGGGTGGGCGGCCGCGCCGTCGGTGCCGTGCGGCCGTTCCGTCACTTCGGTGTGACGCGTCCGCCGGGCGCGGGGAGCGGCCTTGGTCTGCGTGGGCTCCGCCGTGGCGGCTTCAGCGCCCTTCGGCCGGGCCGTCGCGTCGTCCTTGCGGGTCCGCCGGGTGCGGGGAGCGGCCTTGGTCTGCGTGGTCATGGCGACCTCCTTAGGCCGAGGTTCTGAGCAGGCAGCTACCCGCGCGGGTTGGAGGTAAACGGCGGATGAACTGCGCTTGACCGAGCGGGACTCGGTGGTCAGGCGGCCGGGTTCCAGGTGGCGAGGGTGGCGACCCGGGCGACCGCCTGCTTCGCGGCCCGCTCGGGGTGCAGCTTCGGTGCGTCGCCCCACAACGCGCCCCACAGGTTGTCGTAGAGCTGGCGTAGTGCGCCGTTGCCGCTCCACAGCGACCATCCGGTGCGTTTCGGCAGCACCACGACCGTCGGCCAGAGCATGTTGTCGTGGAACACGTTGTCCATGCCGGTCATCTCACCACTGGACAGGAACAGTAAAGAAACCTAATAATGGCGAGCACCGTCGATGGAGGACACCCCCATGAAGCGCAAGCGCATAGCGCTCATCCTCGGCGCCGCGACCCTGCTGGTGACCGGTTTGCTCGTCACGACCAACGCCTACGCCGCCAATCTGCTGACCAACCCCGGGTTCGAGAGCGGAAACCTGTCCGGGTGGTCCTGCACCGGCACCGGGTCCGGGGCCGTGACCAGCCCGGTCCACTCCGGGTCCTACGCGCTCAACGGCAACGCCACCGCGTCCGACACCGCCCAGTGCACGCAGACCGTCGCCGTCCAGCCGAGCACCGCCTACACACTCACCGGCTGGGTCCGCGGCTCCTACGTGTACCTCGGCATCACCGGCGGCGCGTCCACCTGGACCAGCGGCACCGCCTACAGCAAGCTCACCGTGCCGTTCACCACCGCCGCCGGTCAGACGTCGGTGCAGGTGTTCCTGCACGGCTGGTACGGCACCGGCGCGTACCAGGCCGACGACATCTCCCTCGACGGCCCCGGCGGGCAGCCGAGCCCGACGACCGCGTCGCCCACGGCGAGCAAGAGCCCGAGCGCCAGCCCGTCGCCGTCGAAGTCGCCGTCCACGTCGCCGTCGCCGTCCACGTCCCAGCCGCCGGTCACCGGGCTGCCGAAGCACGCGCTCATCGGCTACCTGCACGCCAGCTTCGCCAACGGCTCCGGCTACGTGCGGATGGCCGACATCCCGGCCGCCTGGGACATCATCAATCTGTCGTTCGGCGAGCCGACCTCGGTGACGTCCGGCGACATCCGGTTCAACCGCTGCCCGGTCGCCGAGTGCCCGAACGTCGAGTCCGACGCCGAGTTCCTCGCCGCGATCAAGGCGAAGCAGGCCCAGGGCAAGAAGGTCCTGATCTCCATCGGCGGCCAGAACGGCCAGGTGCAGCTCACCTCGACCGCCGCCCGCGACGCGTTCGTCAACTCGGTCAGCGCGATCATCGACCGGTGGGGCCTGGACGGCCTCGACATCGACTTCGAGGGCCACTCGCTCTACCTGAACGCCGGTGACGCCGACTTCCGCAACCCGACGACCCCGGTCGTGGTGAACCTGATCTCCGCGCTCAAGTCGCTGAAGGCGAAGTACGGCACGAAGTTCGTGCTGACGATGGCGCCGGAGACGTTCTTCGTGCAGCTCGGCTACCAGTTCTACGGCGGCACGACCCAGGGCGACAACCGGGCCGGGTCCTACCTGCCGGTCATCCACGCGGTGCGGGACTTCCTCACCGTGCTGCACGTCCAGGACTACAACTCCGGCCCGATCACCGGCCTGGACAACCAGTACCACCAGATGGGCGGCGCCGACTTCCACATCGCGATGACCGACATGATGAAGGCCGGCTTCCCGGTCGCGAACACCGGCCAGACGTTCCCGGGGCTGCGCGAGGACCAGATCGCGTTCGGCGTGCCGGCGGCGGTCAGCGCGGGCAACGGCTACGTCGCCCCCGCGGTCGTCCAGGCCGCCGTGAACTGCCTCGTCAAGGGCACCGGCTGCGGCGGGTACACCCTGCGCGGCGGCACCTCGCCCAACTTCCGCGGCCTGATGACCTGGTCGATCAACTGGGACCGGTACTACTCCTGGGAGTTCATGAACACCCAGGAACCGTTCCTGAACGCCCTGCCGTAACGACCCGGCCGCGCTGCCGTAGGTTCGAGAGCGTGAGCGCACTTGATCTCGTCAGCACCTGGCCAGTCACCACCGCATCGGTCGCGGTCGTGGGTCCCGAAGGGATCCGCGACCGCACCGGTCCGGACGACCCCCTGCCGTGGGCGTCCGTCACGAAACTGCTGACGGCGCTCACGGTGCTCGTCGCGGTCGACAAGGGCGACGTCCTGCTCGACGAGCCCGCCGGCCCGGAGGGTGTCACGGTCCGGCACCTGCTGGCCCACACCTCCGGGGTCGCGTTCGACGACGACACGCAGGTCGCCGCGCCCGGCCGGAAGCGTATCTACTCCAACCGCGGGTTCGAGCGGCTCGCCGACTTCGTGCTGACCCGCACCGGCGGCACGTTCGCGGAACTGCTCACCGAGTCCGTGCTGCGGCCGCTCGGCATGGGCGGCACCACCCTCGAAGGCTCGCCCGCCGCCGGGGCGCGGGGGCCGCTGTCCGACCTGGCCCTGCTCGGCCAGGAGCTCCTGGACCCGTCGCTGGTCCCGGACCTGATGCCGGAGGCCGTCACCGTCCAGTTCCCGGGAGTCTCCGGTGTACTGCCTGGCTTCGGCCGTCAGGACCCGAACGACTGGGGGCTGGGCTTCGAGATCCGCGACGGCAAGTCGCCGCACTGGACGGGGTCGCGCAACTCGCCCGCCACATACGGTCACTTCGGCCGCTCCGGCACGTTCCTGTGGGTCGACCCGGTCGCCGGCCTCGCCTGCGCCTGCCTGACCGACCGCGACTTCGGCGAGTGGTCCGCCGAGGTGTGGCCCGTGCTGTCGGACGCCGTCCTCGGGTAGTGGCACTCGGGTAGTGGCACTCGGGTAGTGGCACTTGGATAGACAGCACGAAGGGCGCCCCCGTGGGTGAGGGCGCCCTTCGTGTTTCGGGAGGCTACGACCAGCTGGACGTCGCCCAGTCGTCGGCGGACCAGTAGTGGCCGCTCCAGTAGTGCCCGGACCAGTAGTGACCGGTCCAGTACTGCTCGGACCACTCCGGGTCGCTCCAGGAGCCGGTGCCGGTCCACGGCGAGCCCTGCCACGAGGCCGCGGCCCAGGTGCGCGACGTCGACGGCGGGACCCAGCGCTGGTTGTCCTTGTCACCGCAGTCCCAGATCTGCAGCTGGGTGCCGTTGGCGGAGTTCCACTCGGTCACGTCGAGGCACTTGCTCGCGTTGACGTTGACCAGCTGGCGGGCGGTGTTGACCCGCCACTGCTGGGCCGGGGTGCCGTTGCAGTCGTAGAGCTGGACCTTCGTGCCGTTGGCGGTGCCGGCGCCCGTGACGTCCAGGCACTTGCCGAGCGCCTGCGCGCTGCCGTCCGCGGCCAGGACCCAGTACTGCGCCGGCGTGTTGTTGCAGTCGTACAGCTGGACCGGCGTGCCGTTGATGCTCTGCCGGTTCTGCACGTCGATGCACTTGCCCGCGTAGCCGGTGACCTGGCCGGTGCCGCCCGTGCCGCCCGCACCCGTCCAGGTGTCGCCGGCCATGCGGTACCCCATCCACATGCCGCCGTTCCAGGACGTCTTCTGTGCGGAGAGGTTCGCCCACGCGGTGCCGTTGAACGGGCCGAAGATCGACTGCTCGCCCTTGAGCTCGATGTTGTTGAACGACAGGTGGTTGCCGCCCCGGGTGGTCTCCAGCGAACCGGTGCCGGTGCCCTTGGCGAGGCTCTGCGTGGCCGACGGGGTGGCCGCGGCGACGGCGGCGGAGACGTTGAGCTCCTTCAGGCCCTTGGCCCCGGCGGTGCCGGTCGTCAGCGTCGTCGCGGTGGACGTCAGCAGCTTCTTCACCTGGTCGGGGGTCAGCGACGGCCGCTGCTGCAGCAGCAGCGCCACGGCGGAGGCGGTGACGGCCGCGGCCTGCGACGTGCCGCTGCCCTTGAAGCCCGTGTCGCCGACCCGCGCCGACGTGTACTGCTGGTCGATGTTGGAGCCCGGGTCGCGCAGGGAGACGATCGACGTGCCCGGCGCCAGGATGTCGAGCTTGCGGGCCGCATTGGAGTTGTTGGTGTACGTGGCGAGGTCGTCGTCGGTCGTCGCGATGGTGTTGTTGGTGGTCGACGCGCCGACGGCGAGCACGAACGGGTCCATCGCCGGGTTCGTGAGCGCGGTGGTGGTGTTGCCGTCGTTGCCGGCGGCGACGACGACCACGATGCCGGCCTGCCAGGCCTGCTCGACGGCGTACATCAGCGGGTCCACGGTCGAGGCCGACATGCCGCTGGTGCCGTAGCTGAGGTTGAGCACCCGGATCGGGCTCGCCGGGTCGTGGTTGCGGTTCTGCACGACCCAGTCGATCGCGGCGATCATCTGCGACACGTCGTTGGCGCCGGTCGCGGTGCCGACCTTGACGGAGGTCACCTTCGCCTTCGGGGCCAGGCCGATCGTGCCGGACGCCGCGTCGTTGCCGACCATGATGCCGGCCATGTGCGTGCCGTGGCCGAACGTGTCCAGGTAGCGCAGCTGGCCCGACTGCGACTCGAACGACAGGTCCGGGCCGTTGACGACCTGCGCCGCCGGCAGCCCGGCGACCGGGGCGACCCCCGTGTCGATCAGCGCGATGCCGACCCCCTGACCGGTCAGCGACGCCGCGGCGCCGCTGTCGGCCTTGATGATCGACCGCACGCTCTTGACCGTGGTGCCCGCGCCGGCCGGCCACTCGTCGGCCGACCAGCCACCGCCCAACCGGCTCCCGCCGGTCGGCTCCGGGCTGGTCACGGCGGCGGCGGGACCGCCGACCCCGAGCAGCCCCAACGACGTCGCGACGGCCACCAGCCCCGACGCGCCAGCGCGCAGTCGACGGCGGCCCGTCATCGGCTTCCTCATCTGCATCTCCCCATCCATGGAGCACGAACGCACTCACTCCATGCGTTCGAGTCACCACGATGAGGTGCCATACACCGAAAGTCACTGGCCCATCACCAGAATGCCCCGATCGCCCGACAGGGTTTCTGACCTGCTGTCATACCTCTCGGCACGGCACGCTCCGGTCACCCGACACGGCTTTGTAAGGGTTCCGGCGGGTGATGCGCCCTAGGGTGAGGACCATGGCGGAAACCGTGGACGTGATCGTGGTCGGGCTCGGAGTCGGCGGCGAGGAGGTCGCCGGCCGGCTCGCCGAGGCGGGACTGACCGTGGTGGGGATCGAGGGGCGGCTCGTCGGCGGCGAGTGCCCGTACTGGGGCTGCGTGCCGAGCAAGATGATGATCCGGGCCGGCAACGCGCTCGCCGAGGCCCGCCGCGTGCCGGGCCTCGCCGGCACGGCAGAGGTGCGTGCGGACTGGGCGCCGGTCGCCCGCCGGATCCGCGAGGAGGCCACCGACTCGTGGGACGACAAGGTCGCCGTCGACCGTCTGGTCGGCAAGGGCGTCACCTTCGTCCGCGGCTGGGCGTCCGTGACGGGTCCGGACGAGGTCACGGTCGGCGACCGGGTGTTCCGCGCGACCCGCGGCATCGTGATCGGCACCGGGACCGAGCCGGCGATCCCGCCGATCGACGGCCTCGCCGGCACCCCGCTGTGGACCAACCGCGAGGCGATCGAGGCCGCCACGCTGCCCGAGTCGCTGATCGTGCTGGGCGGCGGCGCGATCGGCGTCGAGCTCGCCCAGGTCTTCGCGCGCTTCGGCGTGACGGTCACCGTCGTCGAGGCCGCCGACCGCCTCCTCGCCCTCGAGGAGCCGGAGTCCTCCGACCTCGCCCGCGATGCGCTCACCCGCGACGGCGTCACCGTCCACGTCGGCGCGAAGGCGTCGTCGGTACGCCACGACGACACCGGATTCACGGTGACCCTCGGCGACGGCTCCGCGGTCACCGCGGCGAAGCTCCTCGTCGCGACCGGCCGGAAGGTCGACCTGTCCAGGCTGGGCGTCGACAAGCTCGGCCTCGACCCGACCGCCCGCGCCGTCACCGTCGACGACCGGATGCGCGCCGCCGACCGGGTCTGGGCCGTCGGCGACGTGACCGGCCACGGCGCGTTCACCCACATGGCGATGTACCAGGCGGGCATCGCCGTGCGCGACATCCTCGGCCAGGACGGCCCGCCCGCCGACTACCGCGCGACGCCGCGGGTCACGTTCACCGACCCGGAGATCGGCGCCGTCGGCCTCACCGCGGCCCAGGCCCGCGAGTCCGGGCTGCGCGTCAGGGTCGGCACCGGCCAGGTCCCGTCGTCGTCGCGCGGCTGGATCCACAAGCTCGGCAACGAGGGCTTCATCAAGCTCGTCGAGGACGCCGACCGCGGGGTCCTCGTCGGTGCCACCTCCGCCGGCCCGGTCGGCGGCGAGGTCCTGTCCGCCCTCGCGGTCGCCGTCCATGCCCAGGTCCCGGTCGACACCCTCCGCCACATGATCTACGCCTACCCGACCTTCCACCGCGGCATCGAGGACGCCCTGCGCGACCTGCGCTGACCTCCTCGACCGGCAGCCCTGCCCGCGCGGCCTGCGCGGATCTCCTCAACCGGCAGTCGCGGCGGCCGATAGGACGCGCACCACGACCTGGCTGGAGGGGGCAAGGGTGAGCCTTCGCCGCGACCGGCTCTGGCTGGTGTTCCTCGGCCTCGGCCTGCTGTGCACCACCCTGTTCGCCGCCGGGGTCGCGCCCGACCTCGCCTCCGCGGTCATCGGCGTGGCGTGCGTCCTGGCGTGGGGGCTCGGGCCCCGGCTGCACGACGTGCGCCCCCGGCGGCCGTGGCGGATGATGACGGCCGCCGCGGTGTTCTTCATCAGCGGGATCCTCCTGCGGTCGATGCTGGTCGAGCAGCCGCCGCCGGTCGCGCAGATCGGCGACGCGTTCACCGTCTGCGGGTTCGGGTTCTTCATCGCGGCCCTCGTCACGTTCCTCAACCGGTGGGGCATGGACCGGCGGGCGCTGCTCGACGGGCTCATCGTGTGCATCGGCGCGGCGCTCACCTCGACGCTGCTGTTCGTCGTGCCGGCCGCGACGATCCCGGGCCGGCCGCTCGTCGTGTCCCTGATCGCCGGGCTGTACCCGCTGCTGGACACCGTCACGGTGCTGCTCGTCACCAACCTGGCGTTCACCACGGCCGTGCGCCAGCCGGCGTTCGTCCTGCTCGGCGGCATGATGGTGCTGATGTTCTGCGGCGACCTCGGCTTCGCGATCATCGGCCGGCACGGCGAGGTCACCGGGCCGCCGCTGATGGATCTGCCGTTCCTGCTCGCGTTCACGATCGGTGGCGCCGCCGCGCTGCATCCGACCGCGCGGGCCCTCGCCCGGGCGACGCCGCTGCCGATCCAGGCGTGGTCGCTGCCGAGGATGCTGGTCATCGGGCCGGCGGTGGCGTCGCCGTTCATCCTCACCGTCACCCTCGGCGCCGACACCACGGCGCTGCGCTGGGCGCTCGGCCTCGGCGGCGCCGCGATCGTCGCGCTGCTGCTGGTGCGGGCGGCCGACGCGGTGCACAGCCACGCCGCCGCGCAGCGCAGCTTCGAGCACCAGGCGACCCACGACCCGCTCACCGGCCTGCCCAACCGGCGGATGCTCACCCTCATGGTCGAGCGGCTGCTGAGCGAGGAGCGGCCGGAGCGCGGCGCCGGCGTGTGGATGTTCTACCTCGACCTCGACGGGTTCAAGCTGGTCAACGACTCGTGGGGGCACCCGGCCGGGGACCAGCTCATCGTCGACGTCGGCACCCGGCTGCGGCTGGCGCTGCCGGCGGCCGCGACGGTCGCGCGGGTCGGCGGCGACGAGTTCGTCGTCGTGCAGCGCTGCAGCGAGCCGGAGGCGATGGCCAACGCCCGGCGGATCATGGAGTGCGTGGAGCGGCCGCTCGTCGTGGTGACCGCCGACGGCGGCACCGCGGACGTCGTCATCGGCGCGTCGATGGGGATCGTGCAGTCCACCAGGGGCTCGGACCAGGCCGACACGCTCATGCGGGACGCCGACACCGCCATGTACCGGGCGAAGGCGGCCGGCCGAAACCGGTGGACCGTGTTCGACGCCTCGATGCGCGACGCGGTCCGCGAGCGGGTCGAGATCGAGGTCGCGCTGCGCGCCGCCGTCGCCCAGGAGCAGCTCAGCATCGCCTACCAGCCGATCATCGCGATGGACACCGACCGGCCCGCCGGCGCCGAGGCGCTGTGCCGCTGGCAGCACCCCGTCCGCGGCTGGATCGGGCCGAACATGTTCATCGCCGTCGCCGAGGACTCCAACCTGATCTCCGCGCTCGGCGCGTGGGTGCTGCGCGAGTCCGTCCGGCAGCTCGCCGCCTGGCGCGCCGACGGCGTCGTCGACGACGACTTCTGGATGTCGGTGAACGTGTCGCCGCGGCAGCTCGGCGACCCGGCGTTCGCGGAGCGGCTCGGCGCCACCCTGCGCCAGGCGAGGGTGCCCGCCGCCAACCTGGTCCTGGAGATCACCGAGTCGGTGATGGTCGAGGGCAGCGACCTCACCGAACGGGTCCTCGTCGAGCTGCGGGCCCTGGGTGTACGGATCTCCGTCGACGACTTCGGCACCGGGTTCTCCGCGCTCGGCTACCTGCGCCGCCACCCCGTCACCGGGGTGAAGATCGACCGGTCGTTCGTCAACGGGCTCGGCACCAGCGCCGAGGACGAGGAGATCGTGCGGGCGGTCGTGGCGATGAGCAGCGCCCTGCACCTCGCCGTCGTCGCCGAGGGCGTCGAGACCCGGGCCCAGCGTGAGGTCCTCGTCGCGCTGGGGGTGCGGCTGGCGCAGGGCTGGCTGTGGGGCAAGGCGGTCGACCCCGCCACGTTCGCCGCCACGTGGGCGGTCCGCGTGGCGACGACCGGTGCGGTTCGTTCAAACTGAACCGATGACCGAGACGATCACCGCTGAGGACGCCCACCTCTGGCTGGAGGAGGTCGACGGGGCCGAGGCGATGGCCTGGGTCCGGGACCGCAACGCCGAGACCGTCGCCGCCCTGACCGGCGGGGCGCGCTTCGCGGAGCTGCGCGACGAGATCCGCACCGTCCTGGACGCCGACGACCGGATCCCGATGATCGCCTGGCACGGCGAACGGGTCTACAACCTCTGGAAGGACGCCGACCACCCGCGCGGCCTGTGGCGGCGCACCACCCTCGAGGACTACCGGGCCGGCGAACCCGCCTGGGAGACCGTCCTGGACCTCGACGCCCTCGCCACCGCCGAGGACGAGAACTGGGTGTGGCAGGGCGTCACGTACCTGCGCCGCGGCCCCCTCGCCGGTGACCACCGCGCGCTGGTGTCCCTGTCCCGCGGCGGCGCCGACGCGGCGGTCGTGCGCGAGTTCGACCTGGACCAGCTGCGGTTCGTGCCCGACGGCTACTTCCTTCCGGAGGCGAAGAGCGACGTCAGCTGGATCACGATCGACGAGATCTTCGTCGGCACCGACACCGGCCCGGACTCGATGACGGCCTCCGGCTACCCGCGGCAGGTGCGGCGGTGGCGCCGCGGCACGCCCGTCGCGGAGGCGCCCATCGTGTTCGAGGGCGCCGCCGAGGACGTGTCGGTCCGCGCGTCCAGCGACCCGACCGCCGCCACCGAACGCGCCGTGATCCGCCGCTCCCTGGACTTCTTCCACGCCGAGCGGCACCTGCTCGTCGACGGCACCCTCACCAAGCTCGACGTGCCCGACGACGCGGGCGTCGACCTGCACCGCGACTGGCTGCTCATCCGGGTCCGCACCGACTGGGAGGTCGGCGGCGTCACCCACCCGGCCGGGTCGCTGCTCATCGTCGACCTCGCCGCGTTCCTCGCCGGCGACCGGGACCTCACGACCCTCTTCACGCCCGACCCGCACACCTCGCTGTCGTACAGCGACTGGACCCGCGACGGGCTCATCCTGGTGCTGCTCTCCGACGTGCAGAGCCGCCTCGAGGCCGTCCGGTATGTCGACGGCGCGTGGCAGCGCACCGTCCTCGGCGGCGCCGAGCTCGGCCAGACCGACGTGTGGGACACCAACGCCGACGCCGACGAGCAGTACCTGCTGCTGTCCAGCGGCTTCGCGCTGCCGCCGACCCTGCGCCACGGCGTCCTCGGCGGCGACCCGCCGACCGTCCTCAAGCAGGGCCCGTCGTACTTCCCCGCCGACCGGATCACCACGCGGCAGTTCTTCGCCACGTCCGCCGACGGCACCCAGATCCCGTACTTCGTCGTCGGCGACCCGGCTCGCGGCGGCACAGGCGGCCCCGGCCCGACGCTGATGAGCGGCTACGGCGGCTTCGAGGTGTCCCGGGTCCCCTCGTACAGCGCGATCATCGGCCGCGGCTGGCTCGCCCGCGGTGGCACGTACGTGGTGGCCAACATCCGCGGCGGCGGCGAGTACGGCCCCCAGTGGCACCGCTCCGCCCTGCGCGAGAAGCGCCCGCGCGCCTACGAGGACTTCTCCGCCGTCGCCGCCGACCTCGTCGAGCGCGGCATCACGACCCGCGCCCAGCTCGGCATCGAGGGTGGCTCCAACGGCGGCCTCCTCATGGGCGTCATGCTGACCCGCTACCCCGACCTGTTCGGCGCGATCGTGTGCGCGGTCCCGCTGCTGGACATGCGCCGCTACCATCTGCTGCTGGCGGGCGCCTCATGGATGGCCGAGTACGGCGACCCCGACGACGCGTCGGACTGGGAGTACCTGCGGCTGTTCTCGCCCTACCAGAACGTCCGCCAGGGCGTCCCCTATCCGCCGACCCTGATCACCACCTCCACCCGCGACGACCGCGTCCACCCCGGCCACGCCCGGAAGATGGTCGCCCGCCTCACCGACCACGCCCACGACGTCCACTACTACGAGAACATCGAGGGCGGCCACGGCGGCGCCGCCGACAACGCGCAGATGGCCTTCAAGTGGGCCCTCGCCTTCGAGTTCCTCTGGCGGACCCTGGCCCCGTAGTCCCGCCGCGCACCCGGACGGGGCCGCCTCGCGGAGGCGACCCCGTCCGTGCGGCTCAGTTTCACGTGCCCCGCAGCAGCGCCGCGAGATCCTCGAGCTCCTGCGCGCTGACGTCGGCGTCCAGGTAGTTGCGGATCAATCCGAAGTTCGAGTCGTACCAGCTCTGCAGCTCCTCCTCGCTCGTCCCCCTCGCCAGGATCGTCGAGCGGACGGACCAGTGGGTCCGCAGCCGTTTGGCGAGCTCTGCGCGGTGCCGGACAATGGAGCTCGGCCTGATCGAGTCGTAGAGCCGGTCCGGGTCATGGACCGCCTGACGGGCCATGTCATCGCCCCAGAACTCGAGCGTCCACCCCGGCCACAGCTCCGCCCACCGCTGGCGCAACCCATGCAGCGGCTCCACGGTCCACAGCCCGGCCCACCGCGCGGCCGGATCGAGATCGAGGCCGGCGGTCGGCATGTCCTCGGCGGACTCGGGCAGCTCCGGCCCGGCGCAGACCCACTCGACCAGGTCAGGCCCCATGAACCAACGCCGCCACGCCATGTCAGGGTTCAGTCCGTACAGGCGCACCCGGCCGTCGGCGCCCCGGACGGTGACGACGGCCGCCACCCGGTCATCCGGTCCGAACTCGTTGCGCTCGGTCCGCTTCGGCTGTCGGTCGTAGCGCGCGCTCGCCGGGTCGGCCCCGACGTAGACCATCAGGTCCGCGATGCCGTCGTAGGCCCACCGGATCTCCCAGCCCGGCCACGTCGCCGCGTACGCCTCCAGCATCGCCGCCCGGTACACCACCGGGTTGTACACGGTGTTGAACAGCAGCAGGACCCGGCGGTCGACATCGACCAGAACACCGCCCTCGCAAAAGAGGTCGTCGAACCATTTCCGGCCCGCGGAGTCACCCAGGTTGTCCAGGAAGCGCAGGACCACGTCCGGACCGGCCGCGAAGATGTAGTCGATCCCATGGCCCGCACCGCCGCCCTGCGAATACACGGTGTACTCACCGTCGCGGACCAGGACGTAGTTGACGCAGCTTCCCACCGGTGCACCGTACCGGTCCGGGCGGTTGATGATCGACAGGGTCCGCGTGGGAGCCGGCCGAGGGCCGCGGAACATTGACAGCTGACCTACTCTTTGGCCATGCCGGACCGCATTGACGGCCCATTGGCCGAGTTCGCTGCGCTGCGACGGGAGATCGACCGTCGAGCGGTCGCTCAGCAGCAGATCTTCGTCGTGCAGGTGCTGACCGCCGGCGCCTTGTTCGCCATCGCGTTCTGGCACGTGTCGTGGGCGCCGTGGCTGCTGATCGTTCCGTTCAGCAGTTGCTTGCTGTGCATCGCGTCCGTCGCGCAGGCCACGGCGATCGCCACGATCGTCGAGTACGTCCGTGACGCGCTGGAGCCCGCGATCGAGGGGCTCGGTTGGGAGAGGCACCGGCAGCAGGTTCCGTACCCGTTCCCGTTTCCCCGGGCGCTGCACCCCAACCTGCTGCTGTTCGGCGGGGTGCCCATCCTGGCGTTGGTCCTGGGCCTGAAGTCGCTTATCGACGAGGGCCCGGGGGCGGCACCCGGTTACGTCGTGGCGTGGGTCGTCGGGGTGCTGCTCGCGTGCTACAGCACCTACCTGGCGGGGACCTCGATGACCGGGAGGTTCGTCCCACGTCCCCGCGCACCGCGAGCGGAGCCGGTCCCGACGCCGCAGGCACAGCCGGAGGCATGAACGCGCTGCCGAGCAGGGCGGGCCGGAAATTCGGTTCGAGTGAAGGGTGGGGCGCCGGTACGGTGGGGCGCTGATCGGAGAGGACGTGGTCGCGGGAGCACGACACGACGGAGACGGGGCCCTGGTCGGGGAGCTGACCGAGGGTCGGGGTCTGTACCTCGCCGCACCCTGCGCGGGTGGCGGCGGCCGCTCCCTTGTTCGTTCGTGCCCGGCGCCGGAGTGCGCCGCGATCACCCTTGGAAACAATCATGATTCTCGTCACCGGTGCCACGGGCACCATCGGTTCTGAGCTTGTTCCCCTGCTCGGGCGGCGGCATGCCGTGCGGGCCATGACCCGGCGGCCGGCGCGGCCCGGGGAGGTCTACGGCGACCTCGACCGGCCCGAGACGCTGCCCGCGGTGCTCGACGGGGTGGGCGCGGTGTTCGTGCTCGTCCCCGGCTACGACGATCGGGGGCCCGCGCAGGAGCTGGCGCTCGTGGCCGCCGCGCGGGACGCCGGGGTGCGGCACCTCGTCAAGCTGTCCACCAGCGCCGTCGTGTTCGGGGCCACCGACGCGATCTCAGCGGGGCACCGCGCCGGGGAGGACGTCATCCGCGGGTCGGGCATCCCGTGGACGGTGCTGCGGCCGGGGACGTTCATGACGTACCTGGAGCAGTACGCGGACGGGATCGCCCGTGAGCGCACCATGACGGTGACCGAGACCGACCCGGTGTCGGCGATGGTGCACCCGCTCGACGTGGCCGCCGTCGCCGCGACCGTCCTGACCCGGCCCGGGCACGCCGGGCGGGAGTACACGATCACCGGACCCGAGGCGCTGTCACCCGAAACGCAGGCGGCGATCGTCGGCGAGGTGATCGGCGAACCGGTGCGGCTCGCCGTGCGTACCGTGGCGGAGACCCGGAACATGTTCGAGCGCCGCGGCTGGGGTGGGCCCCGGCTGGAGGCGCTGCTGGAGCTCAAACGGCAGTCGGGGGCGTGGGACCACACGGTGACCGACACGGTGCCGCGGGTGGTCGGGCGGCCGGCGTTGACCCTGCGGGACTGGCTGGAGGAGCACACCGAGGCGTTCAGCGGAGGCGGCGGCGGTACCGCTCGTCCCTGACCAGCACGTCCATGTCGAGGTCGGCGAGGCCGAGCAGGAGGGCCTCGCCGTGCCGCCGGACGTCGCGGAGGAGGGGCACCTCGGCGGTGGCGTCGGTGATGGCGTCGCCGAGCTGGAACAGGGCGCGCGGCGGGCTGAGCAGGAACAGCGTCGCCGCGCTCTCGGTCACAGAGAGGGCGGCGTCGTCGCCGGGCGAGGGGCGCGGCGCCGGGGAGCGGAGGGTTGCGGGCCGGCCGGGGGAGAGCGCCATCCGCATCCCCTTCCACGCTGACGGGCGCAGGCCGGTGTCCGCGCGGGCGAGGACCAGGTCGAGCCCTTCAAGCGGCAGGTGCACGACGCTGTGCGGGCTGACCGCGGCGACCCGGCACCACGCGCCGAACAGGACGAGCGCGGCCCGCGACCCGGCGAGCAGCCCTTCGCCGTGCCGGGCGAGCGGGGAGCGGACCGTGAGCGGCACGGGCGGGCGGGGCCGCAGCACCCGGCAGGAAGGAGCGTGGTGGACGACGGCGCGCAGCCGTGCGGGGCCGTGGGTCACGAGGGCAGGTCGAGGCGGTACCGCTGCTCGACGCGCCCGTTGCGCGGATGCGGGGCGGGGTCGCCGAGGGGTTGCCAGCCGAGGTTCTCGTACAGCCGGACCGCCCGCGGGTTGTCGACGTAGACGTCAAGCTCGGCATCGGCGAACCCGGCTGCGGCGAGCAGGGGTGGCAGCGCCGTCATGAGCTGCCGGCCGACGCCCGCGCCCCAGCCGTCGGGGCGCACGCCGAGGTAGCGGACGGCGGCGGTTCGCTCGGTGTGCGGCGCGATGAGGGAGAAGCCGACGACGCGCTCGCCCAGGGCGACGACCAGCATCGTCCTGGGCGAGCTCGACAGCACCGTCCGCAACGGCACCCTGGCCACCTCCAGCGGCGCGACCTCGGTGCCGTCGCGGGCGGCGGTGCCTTCGGCCCACACCCGCGCCGCGTCGTCGAGGTAGCGGCCCCGGTCGTCGAGCTCGATGCTTACGCGCATCGGGCCAGTCTGCCGAGGCCGCCGTGCCACCGCGACCGGTTAAGGGTTCAGACGCGGACGGGCTCCGGGTCCGGGGTGGCGGCGAGGTGCTCGCGGAGCTTCTCGCCCTCGATGTCGACGTTCGGCAGGATCTTCGACAGCCAGCCCGGCAGCCACCACGCGGCCCGGCCGAGCAGCGACACGACCGCCGGGACGATGGTCATGCGCACCACGAACGCGTCGATGGCGACGCCGATCGCGAGGGCGAAGCCCATCGACTTGATGACGGGGTCGTCGAGCAGGATGAAGCCGGCGAAGACCGACGTCATGATGAGCGCCGCCGCGGTGACGACCCGGGCGCCGTGGCCCATGCCGCTGATCGTCGCCTCCTGCGGGCCGGCGCCGTGCACGTAGTCCTCCCGCATCCGGGACACGAGGAACACCTCGTAGTCCATGGCGAGGCCGAACAGGATGCCGATGAGCAGGATCGGCAGGAAGCTGACCAGCGGGCCGGGCGTGTCGAGGCCGACGAGCGAGGCCAGGTGCCCCTTCTGGAAGACCAGGACGGTGACGCCGAACGTGGCGCCGACGGTGAGCAGGAACCCGGCGGCGGCCTTCAGCGGCACGAGGATCGACCGGAACACGAGCATCAGCAGCAGCACGGACAGACCGACGACCAGCGACAGGTAGCGCGGCATCGCGTCGGACAGCTTCTCCGACACGTCGATGCCGACGGCGGTCTGGCCGGTCAGGGCGATGTCGGCGCCCTGGACCTGCTTGACGCGGGCCCGGACGTCGTGGACGAGGGTCTCGGTCGCCTCGTCGGTGGGGCCGGTCTTCGGGATGACGGCGAGGAGCGCGGTCTTGCCGTCGCGGCTGAAGTTGGGCGGGGTCGCGGCGAGGAGGTTCGGGGTGCCCTGCAGGACGCCGAGCGCCTCCTGCGCCTTCGCCTTCGTGGTGTCGGCGGAGCCGGTCGACACGACCAGCGCGAGGCGGCCGTTGAACCCGGGGCCGAAGCCCTCCTCGATGAGGTCGGCGGCCTTGCGGGCGGGGGAGTCGGTGGGGCCGGCGCTGGCGCCGGGCAGCGCGATGCGCATGTCCGCCGACGGGATCGCCAGGGCGCCGAGCCCGAGGACGCCGATGATGAGCACGGGGATGCGGAAGCGGGTGATCGTCCGCGCCCACCGGAACCCGAGGGCGTCGGTGTGGTCGGCGAGGTCCGGTCCGGCCTTGCGCAGCCGCCGCGGCAGGATGCGGTTGCCGGCGAAGCCGAGCAGCGCCGGCTGCAGGGTGATGGCGACGAGCACCGCGACGGCGACGGTACCGGCCGCGGCCAGGCCCATGACGGTCAGGAACGGGATGTTGACCACGGCGAGGCCCGCGAGGGCGATGACGACGGTGGCGCCGGCGAACACGACCGCGGAGCCGGCGGTGCCGACGGCGCGCCCGGCTGCCTCCTCGGGCGCGATGCCCTCGACGAGGTGCTGCCGGTGCCGGGAGGTGATGAACAGTGAGTAGTCGATGCCGACCGCCAGGCCCAGCATCAGGGCGAGGACCGGCGCGGTGCTGGTGAGCTGGATGGCGCCGCTGAGCGCGTACAGTCCGGCCATGCCGGCGCCGACGCCGATGAGCGCGTTGAGCATCGTCATGCCGGCGGCGACCAGCGCGCCGAACGTCACGACGAGCACGACGAGGGCGATGACGACGCCGATGCCCTCGGTGCCGCCGACCTCCGGCTCGCTGTTCATGACCTCGCCGCCGTGCTCGACCCGCAGCCCGGCCTGCTGCGCCGCGGCGCCGCTCGCCTCGTACGCGGTGCGCTGCTCGTCGGTGACCTTGTCGGCCCGCTCGGCGAACTGGACGGTGACGAGCGCGTAGTCGCCCTGCGGCGACACGGCGCCGGTCTGGAACGGGTCGAGCGCGCCGATGACGCCGGGCAGCTTCGACGCCTCGGCGACGAGCCCCTGCACCGCGTCCTTGGACGCCTGCAGGTTCTGCCCCTTCGGCGCGGCGATCACGATCGTGCCGGTCGCGCCGCTGGCCTCCGGGAACTGCGACTTCAGCGCGTCGATCGCCCGCTGCGACTCGGTGCCCGGCATGGTGAAGTCGCTCGAGGTGGCGCCGCGGAACGCGGCCGCCGCACCACCGAGCCCGCCGAGGATCACCACCCAGATGATCAGCACGAGCCAGCGGTGCCGGAACGATGCCCGCCCCAGCCGGTAGAGCACGGTTGCCATGTCGGTCGTCTTCCTGTCGGTTAGGTGAGGGGTTCCAGCACCCGCGCGGCGGTGGCGATGAGCGCCGCCCGCAGGGTCGCGTCGTCGTACTCGGTGCACGCGAAGACCACCGCCGGCAGCCCGGCGAGCACGAACTTCGCGGCGAGCAGGGCGGTGGGCGCGGCGGACCCGCCGGCGAGGGTGGCGACGAGCTGTTCCGTCAGCTCGTGTACGGGTCGCAGCGCGGGCTGTTGCAGCAGGGCCGGCAGGTCGCCGTAGATGACCTGGATCTCCTTGCGGTAGCGCATCGCGAGGTCGACGAAGCCCTCGATCGCGATCTCGCGGGCCAGGGCGGGCGTGGTCGCGGCGGCGACCCGAGCGTCCAGGTCGCCGAGCTCGGCGATGGCGGGCGCGCACAGCTCGGTGAGGATCGCGTCCTTGCCGTCGAAGTGGTACAGCAGCGTGGCCTTGGAGCAGCCGACCTCGGCCGCGATGTCCTGCAGTGACGTGCCCTTGTAGCCGGACTCGGCGAACTGGCGCGTGGCAGCTGCCAGGATCTCGTCGCGGGTCTTGCTGCGGGCCATGGGGTCACCTCCGACGGTCAGCATGACTGACCGATCGGTCAGAACCTGACCGATCGGCCAGTTTTGTGCCTGACCTCACATCCCCATCGGCGGGGCGATCCCCGGCTACAGGGTTAGGCGCCGGCCGGTCGCGCCGTCCACGACCTCGCGGTCCCGCAGCGGCGTCTTCAGCGGCACCGGCACCGTCTGCGTGGTCAACGGGTCCTGCCCGCAGCTGCCCCGGCCGCGCAGGTACGCGGTCAGCCGGACCTGCCGGGAGTCCTCGGCGACGTCGATGCGGTCCAGTGCCTCGCAGCTGGAGAACGTCAGGCTCACCCGCAGGCCGTGCTCGTCGGGCACGGCACCACCGATCGGGGTCCGGGTCGTGGACGGGGCGCTCAGCACCCATGCCACCGCCACGACCGCGCCCGCGATCAGTACCAGTGTCACGATCCTTGTCCAGGCCCGCATGTTCGTTCCCCCGTTTCGCGGGACACGATAGTGGCAGACCCTGAACGGTCAGAGGCCCTGCCGGACGGCGGCCTCCACGGTTGCGGGGACGTGGCCGCCGTGCAGGTCGTCCAGGGCGAGCAGTGCCGCGCCCGCGACCGGCAGGGAGGACAGCACCGTCACCGTCGCGCGCGGCGACAGCGCGGCGATCCGCGCCAGGATGTCGCCGTGCAGCTGCGGGTGGCGCGCGGTCAGCACGCCGCCGCCGAGCACGACGGTGTACGCGGTGTCCAGCAGCGACAGCCGGCCGGCGGCGACCTTCACCAGGGCCTCGATCTCCGCGGCGAGCCGCGTCACGACCCGGCCGGCGACCGCGTCTCCGTCGGCGGCCACGGCGAACAGCACCTCGCTCAGCTCGTCCAGCCGCGCCGCCGGCAGGTCGCCGAGGTGCAGGGCGACGCTGACGTCCTCCGCGGTCGGCAGCCCGTACGCGGCGGTGACCGCGCCGGTGAGCGCGGTGGCGGGTCCGCGGCCGTCCTCGCCGCGCACCGCGTGGTAGAGGGCGAGCGCGGCGAGGTGCTGCCCGCCGCCCCAGTCGCCGGACAGCTGCCCGAGCGCCGGGAAGCGCGACGTCCGCCCGTCGCGGGCGCGGCCCACGGCGTTGATGCCGGCACCGCAGACGACTCCGACCGCGTCGGCGGCCGCGGTGCCGGCGCGCAGCAGGGCGAACAGGTCGTTGTCGACGGTGACCGCGTCGGCGAGCCCCAGGGCGGCGACGCCCTCGTTGAGCCGCTCGACCTCGATGGGCAGGTCGGCGCCGGCGAGGTACACCTGCAGCCGGCTGAGCCGCAGGTCCGCGGGCACGGCCGCGGCGGCCCGCGCCTGGCCGACCAGGTCGCCGAGCAGCTTCAGGCAGGCGGGCAGCCCGATGTTGTGCGGCGACGAGGTCGGACCGGAGACGCGGGCGAGGATCCGGCCGTCGGAGTCGCCGAGGACGACGTCGGTCTTGGAGTTGCCGCCGTCGGCCGCGGCGAACAGTTGTGCGGTCACGACAGCCACGCGAGGTGTTCGCGGTTGGCGGCGAGCAGGTCGTCGGTGAGCCTGGTCGCCTGCTCGTGCTGGCCGACGAGGGGGTGGGCGAGCAGCGCCTGGTAGACGCGGTCCCGCCCGCCGTGCACCGCGGCGTCGACGGCGAGCTCCTCGTAGGCGCTGACCGCCGAGACCAGGCCGCGCAGGTGCGGGGCGAGCGGCGGGGCCGGCAGCGGGGTGGCTCCGGCGGCGCCGACCCGGCAGGTGACCTCGATGACGGCGTCGTCGGGCAGGAACGGCATGGTGCCGCCGTTGCGGACGTTGACGGCGTGGATGCCGCCGTCGTCGTGCTGCAGGGAGGCGATGAGCCCGACGGCCGCCTCGGAGTAGAACGCGCCGCCGCGCTGCCCGAGCAGCTCCGGCTTCTGCGTCAGCGCCGGGTCGGCGTACATGCGCAACAGCTCCGACTCGATCTCGGCGACCTTCGCGCCGCGGGTCGGCCGTCCGCGCTCCTCCGCGACCACTTCGTCGTGGCAGTAGAAGTACCGCAGGTAGTACGACGGCACGTTGCCGAGCGCGGACACCACATCCACCGGGATCTGGACATCAGATGAAATGTCCGACATATGCTGTGAAAGCAGCTCCGGCAGGCGGTCGACGCCGTCGACGTACGCCGCCCGCTCCCACGTGAGGTGGTTGAGCCCGACGTGGTCCAGGACCACCGAGGAGGGGTCGACGCCGAGCTGCGCGGCGAAGCGGCGCTGGAAGCCGATCGCCACGTTGCACAGCCCGGCGGCCTTGAACCCGTGGTCGAGCAGCGCCCGCGTCACGATCCCGACCGGGTTGGTGAAGTTGACGATCCACGCGCCCGGGTCGGCCCGCCGGGCGATGTCCAGCACGACCGGCACGGTGCGCAGCGCCTTCGCGAGGCCGCCGGCGCCGGTCGTCTCCTGCCCGACGCAGTCGCAGGCGAGCGGGAACGTCTCGTCGCTGATCCGGGCCGCCTGCCCGCCTACCCGCAGCTGGATGACCACGGTCGCCGCGCCGGCGAGGGCGTCGTCGACGTCGGACGTCCACCGCAGCGTCCCCGGGTGCCCGTGGGCGGTCATGAGCCGCCGGGCGAACGCGCCCACGACCTCGAGGCGCTCCGCGTGCGGGTCCAGCAGGACGATCTCCGAGGCGAACGGCGCCAGCCGCGCGAACCCGTCGATGAGCTCCGGGGTGTACGTGGAGCCACCCCCGACGACGGCGATTTTCAACCTTTGACTCCTGTCAGCGTGACACCCTGCACGAACGCGCGTTGGGCGAAGAAGAACAGCACCACGACCGGCACCATCGTGAGGATGGTCGCGGCGCTGACGAGGTTCCACTGCACATGATGCAGGGTCTTGAAGGACGCCAGGCCCAGCGACAGCGTCCAGTTGTGTTCGTTCTCGCTCGTGTAGAGCAGCGGGCCGTAGTAGTCGTTCCAGGCGTAGAAGAACTGGAAGAGCGCGGCGGCGGCGATCCCGGGCCGTGCCATCGGCAGCACGATCCGCAGCAGGGTCCGCCACTCGCCGCACCCGTCGACCCGGGCGGCGTCGAGGTAGTCGCCGGGGATGGTGAGCAGGAACTGCCGCAGCAGGAAGATGGAGAACGCGTCGCCGAGCAGCATCGGCAGCACCAGCGGCCACAGCGTGCCCGTCAGGTTCCAGTTGGCCCACATGAGGTATAGCGGCACGGTCGTCACCTGCGGCGGGATCATCATCATGCACACGATGACGACGAGAAACGCTCCCTGCCCCCGCCAGCGCAGCTTCGCCAGGGCGTACGCGGCCGGGACGCTGGCCAGCAGCATGAACGTGGTCGCGGCCACCGAGTAGATGACGGTGTTCAGCAGGTACCGCGGCAGCGGGGTCTTTGCGAACACGTCGGCGTAGTTGGCGAAGCGCCACTCCCGAGGCCAGTAGTCGGCGGTGAGGGCCTGGGAGTCGGTCATCAGCGAGGTCAGCAGCAGGAAGAGCACGGGCGCGACGAACATGACGCACAGCGCGATCGTGATGCTGTGCCTGGCCGTCCACAACAACCAGCGGTTCATGTCACCTTCAGGGATCGGCGCAGGGTCGGCAGCGGGCGGTTCATGTGGCCTTCAGGGATCGGCGCAGGATCAGCAGCGAGACGGCGAACGCGACGAGGAACAGCACGACGGCCATCGCGTTGGCGTAGCCGAGGGCGCCGTAGCGGAAGCCGACGACGTACAGCCACAGCGGGTACGTGAACGTGGACCCCTCCGGGAAGCCGAACGTGGAGGAGATCCCGGCGCCGGTGGTGGCCTGCCCGCTGGCGGCGGACGCGGCGACGGCGGCCTGCGCGAAGTACTGCAGGGTGGTGATGACACCGATGACGGCGGTGAACACGACGACGGGGGAGATGTTGGGCAGCGTCACGTGCCGGAAGCGCTGCCACGCGCTCGCGCCGTCGATCTGCGCCGCCTCCAGCTGCGCCTGCGGCACGTCCAGCAGCGCCGCCAGGTACAGGACCATGACGTCGCCGACGCCCCACAGGCCGAGCAGCACCAGCGACGGCTTGGACCACTCGGGGGAGTTGAACCACAGCGGTCCGTCGATCCCGACGTGCGCCAGGGCGGTGTTGACCGGGCCGACGCCGGGTTTGAGCAGGTAGACGAACGCGAGGGTGGCCGCGACCGGCGGGGCGAGCGCCGGCAGGTAGAAGATGGTGCGCACGATCCCGGCGCCGCGCCTGACGGTGGTGAGCAGCATCGCGGTGGCGAGCCCGCCGAGCATCCGGGCGGGCACCAGGATCGCGCACAGCCACAGCGTGTTCTGCGCGGCGCGGGTCAGGAACGGGTCGTCGAACAGGTGCCGGTAGTTGCGCAGCCCGACCCATTCCGGCGTGCTGAGCAGGTCGAACTTCGTGAACGAGAAGTAGACGGCACTCAGCAGCGGGTAGAGGAAGAAGACCACGATGCCGACCGTCGCCGGCGCCATGAACGAGGCGACGGTCAGCGCGTGGCGGAGCTTGTAGGGCACGGTCAGCCGCCGAGCTTCAGCAGCGAGTCGACCTGCTTGTCCACGTCGGACAGCCCCTTGCCGAGGTCGGCGGCGCCGCCGCTCTGCCAGGTGTCGCAGAAGGTCTGAAACGTCTCCTGGTAGGCGGGGCCGGCCGACGACGGCGGGGTGGTGCTGGTCTTCGGGTGGTTGAAGATGTCGACGAACGTCTTGAACTCCGCGTCCAGGTGCAGGTCCGGCGAGGCGAGCGCCTCCTTGGTGGACGGGATGTTCTTGAGGCTGTTGGCGAGCTTGACGATCGTCTTGGTGTCGGTGGTCAGGTACTTGATGAACTCCCACGCCGCCTCGGGGTTCTTCGCGGTGCGGGAGATGCCGATGACGTTGCCGGTGACGTAGCCGGCGCCATAGCGGTCGGGGCTGGACGTCGGCATCGGCGCGACCCCGAACTGGAGGTCGGGCGCCTGGTCCTTGGCGAACGCGATGCGGTACTCGCCGTCGAAGTTCATCGCGACCTGGCCCTTCTGGAAGGCGTTCGCGTCGGAGTACTCGTCGCCGAGGGAGGCGCGGAAGGCCTCGAGCTTGTCGTAGCCGAACCAGTCGACGAGGTCCTTCTGCCACTTCAGCAGCGTCTGCCAGGCGGGGTCGCCGCCGATCGCGGAGCTGCCGTCGCCCTTGAGCCACTGCCCGCCGACCATCGGCCCGAGGTGCGACGGGGCGTTCTCGTAGAAGCCCCACAGCGGCAGGAACCCGGCGACCTGGATGGTGCCGTCGGCGGAGCGCTTGGTGAGCTTCTTCGCCGCGTCGGCGAACTCCTCGAGGGTCTTCGGCGGGCCGGCGATCCCGGCCTCGGTGAAGAGCTTCTTGTTGTAGTACAGGCCGTACGCGTCGGCGAGGACCGGCATGGCGCAGCGTTTGCCCTTGTACTGCGTGTACTCCTTGACGGTCTGCGGGAAGCCGTCGAGGGACACCTTGTCGCGGGCGATGTACTGGCCGAGGTCCAGCCAGGCGCCGCTGGAGCAGAACTGCCCGACGATGTCGGTGGAGTAGGACAGGCCGACGTCGGGACCCTGCCCGCCGCCGATGGCCTGGGTCATCTTCGAGTCGTCCTGCCCGGACTTGACCACGACCTTGATCTTCGGGTGGGACGCCTGGAAGTCGGCGACGACGCCGTCGATGGCGGCGGCCTCGCGGTCGGTGAAGAAGTGCCAGAACTCCACGGTGCCGGAGACGTCGGCGCCGGGGTCGGCGATCGGTTTGTCCTTCGGTCCTGGGGTGCAGGCGGTGGCGAGCAGCGCCACGGCAGCGAGCAGAGAGACGATGCGACGCACGGGATTCCTCCTGGGGGTGGGCGTGCGGAAGCAGCCGGTCAATAGGGCATTGACCAACGTCACTTGCATGGGGGATGGTGTGTGCAGCGCGCGGACGCCGGTCGATGCCGCCAGATCGGCCGGCGTCCGCGGTTCATGGGCCCGTCAGGTTCCGGGCGTACGCAGGCTCTCGATCAGCCTGTGGCGCACCGCGGACAGGGCGGCGTCCGCGGCGCCGAGCAGGGGAGCGTCGTCCTCGACGGTGCTCACGGCGATGTCGGTCGACAGCGGCGCCGCCCGCGACATGGCCTTCGCGACCGCCTCGCCGAGCGCTGCCCCGCCGGCCCGGCCGATCTCGCCGCCGAGCACCACGAGCTGGGGGTCGAGCACCGCGACGACCGCGGCGAGCCCGATCACGATCCGCCCGGCGAGCTCCCGCAGCAGTGCCGTGTCGGTGATCCGCAGCCCGCGCCCGGCGGCCAGCTCCCGGACGGCGTCGCCGCTGACCAGGTCGTGGAAGTCCCGGGCGCCGTCGGCGGCGACCGGCATGTAGCCGATCTCGCCGGCGCCGCCGCGGGCACCGCGCAGCAGCGTGCCGCCGCCGAGGTCGATCGCCAGGCCGAGACCGGTCTGGCCGAGCCACAGCAGCACGAACCCGTCGGCGTCCGGCAGGCCCCGCGCGGCGCCGTGGGCGCGTTCGGCGAGCGCGGCGAGGTTGACGTCGTTGTCGACCTCCACCGGTACGCCGGCCGCCGCGGCCAGGTCGTCGACGAGCCCGCGCCGGCTCCAGCCCGGGACGTCCACGTGGTGGATGACCCGGTCCCGCGGGTCGAACGCGCCGGCGACGGCCAGCTGCACGTGCGCCACCGGGCCGCGGGCGACGCCGGCAGCCGCGCACAGCGCGTCGACGGTGTCGGTGACCGCGGTGGCCGGGTCGGTGCGGGCGAAGTCGACCGGGACGGCCAGCCTGGCCCGCTGGGCGCCGCGCAGGTCGTGCAGCGACGCGGTCAGCGACGGTGCGTCGTCGCGCACCGACATGGCGACGGCGTAGGCGGCGTCGGGGTTGACCGCGTACACCTCCGCGTTGGGGCCGGGGCGGCCGGTCTCGTGTCCGGCGCCGACGACCAGGTCGGCGTCGGCGAGGCGGCGGATCGCCTCGGAGATCGTCGGCTTGGACAGGCCGGTCAGGGCGCGCAGCTCGGCCCGGGTGAGCTGCCCGTGGTCGAGGAGGTGGCCGAGCGCGGCCGCCTCGTTGAGCGCCTTGAGCAGCTTGGAGGAGCCCCCGAGCGGCATTTGCTGCCTCCTCCAACTAATAGGCAGATTGACTAACAGTCGCGGGGAAAACGTAAGCGCCGCCACGCCACCCTGTCAACGGGCGGTCCCTAACCGGCTCGCCGGCTGGCTCGCCAGTCGGCGAGCACCGCCTCCACGTCCAGCGGCGGCAGGATCGTCGCCGGACCGTCCATCAGTCCGCGTCGGGCCTGCTCGATGCGCTTGTTGAGGTCCTCGACGACCGCGCGGACCCGCTCCTCGGTGCGCAGGGTCGGCAGCCGCTCCGGCAGGTCCTCGACCTCACGCCGCAGCCGCAGCGTCGGCGGCACCCCGCCGGGCAGCCCCTCGCGCCTGGCGAGATCCTTGATCCACCAGTCCTCGTCGTAGAGCTCGCCGCGGTCCGGCAGCGGCTTCCCGGCACCCGGCAGGTTGTCGAACTGCCCCTGCTCCTGTGCCTCGCGGATCTGCCGGTCGATGTGTGACTCGTACCAACTCGACATGATCTCATTGTCCCGTGGAGGTACTGCAGCGCTACGGCTATCCCGCCCTCGCCCTGCTCGTGCTGCTGGAGGGGATCGGCATCCCCACGCCGGCGGTGAGCGTGGTCGTGGCGGCCGCGGTGCTCGCCGGGCACGGCTCGATGAGCCTGCCGCTCGTCGTCGTGATCACCTTCACCGCCGCGGTCGCTGGCGACAACCTCGGCTTCTGGCTCGGCCGCCGGGCCGGCCGCCCGGTGATCCTGCGGTGGGGCCGGCGGGTCGGGCTGACCGAGCGGCGGCTGACCCGCGCCGAGGACTTCTTCGCCCGCCGCGGCCGCAACATCGTGGTCGTCGCCCGGTTCATCGACGGCCTCCGCCAGACCAACGGCCTCATCGCCGGCGCGATCGCGCTGCCCTGGCGCCAGTACACGATCCGCGACGCGATCGGCGGCGCGCTGTGGACCGCGCTGTGGGTCTCGGTCGGCGCCTTCGCCGGCGGCAACCTCGACCGCGTCCGCGCCTTCCTGCACCGTTACGAGCTTCCCGCCCTCATCGCCGGCGCGGTGCTCCTGGTGTCGTTGGCGCTGCTGTACCTGTGGCGCCGCCGACGCCGTGCCACCCACGACTGAGTGCCGGGTCCGCCACTGCTCAGGGACGCGCGTCGAACTGGGCGCGGGCCTCGAAGACACGGTCCATGTGCGTCTCCGCCCAGTCCTTGATCGAGATCATGACCGGGAACAGCTCGTGGCCGAGCGGGGTGAGCTCGTAGTCGACGCGGGGCGGGATCGAGGGGGTGACCGTGCGGGTGACCAGTCCGTCGCGCTCCAGGGTCCGCAGGGTCTGGGTGAGCATCTTCTGGCTGACGCCGGCGATGCGGTGGGCGAGCTCGCCGTGCCGCTGCGGGCCGCCCGCGAGCGCCGGGATCACCAGCGCGACCCACTTGTCGGTGAGCCTGCTCAGCAGCTCCCGGGTCGGGCAGCCCGCCAGGAACGCGTCGTAATCACGTTTGGCCTGTTCGCGGCGTTGGGCCGCGCTCGTCGTCGCCATAGTGTTCCCCTCCGGTGCCTCAGGCACTTCACGGTACCTACTTACCGATGGTGCCCGCCGGTCCATACGGTCGTGGTGATCACTTCACCGCACTTCTTGGAGGAGACGGCGATGCGCGCTGTCAGCTATGCAGAGTTCGGCGGGCCGGAGGTCCTGCACGTCGCCGAGGTGCCGGTGCCCGAGCCCGGGCCGGGACAGGTCCGGGTGCGGGTCGCCGCGTCGGTGCTGCACCCGGTCGACCTGATGATCCGCTCCGGCCGGTTCCCGGCACCGCTACCGACCGGACTGCCGTACACACCCGGCTGGGACGTCGCCGGCACCGTCGACGCGCTCGGCCCGTCCGTCTCGCAGCCCGCCGTCGATGACCTCGGCCCGTCCGTCTCGCGGCTCGCCGTCGGTGCCGAGGTCATCGGCTTCTCGCCGTGGCTGCGGACGACGGCCGGTGCCCACGCGGAGTACGTCGTGCTCGACGCCGCCTGGCTGGCTCCGGCACCTGCCGGCGTCCCCGCCACCGAGGCGGCGACCCTGCCGACCAACGGCCTCGCCGCCGCCCAGGCCCTCGACCTGCTCGCGCTCCCGGAGGGCTCGACCGTGCTCGTCACCGGGGCCGCCGGGCAGGTCGGCGGGTTCGTCCTGGCGCTGGCCCGCGCGACCGGCCTGCACGCCACCGGACTCGCCGGCGCCGGCGACCGCGAGTTCGTCGAGTCCCTCGGCGCGACGTTCGTGCCACGCTCCGAGGACCCGGCAGGGCCGTTCGACGCGGTCGTCGATCTCGCGGTGGTCGGGCCCTCGCTGCTGGACCTCGTCCGCGACGGCGGCGGCTACGTGGCCGCGTCGCCCCCGCTGCGCCCGGAGCCGGTCCGGGGCATCCGGACCTTCGCGCTGGAGGTCCAGCCGGACGGCACCCGGCTCGGCGAGCTGGCGGCGCTCGTCGCCGGCGGCGACATCCCGTTGCGGGTCGCCGGCGTGTACCGCTTCGCCGACGCGGCGGCCGCCCACGAGCGGCTGGCCCGGGGCGGCGTCCGCGGCGGTGTCGTGATCGTCCCCTGACCCGGGCCGCGTTCAGCAGGAGTCGGCGGCCTTGTCGCGGAACGCTTTCAGGGTGATGACCAGCGCGTCGCCCCGGTGGCCGGGGTAGCCCCAGACCTCGCCGTCCTTGAGCTTGTCCAGGTCCGCGAGGGTGAAGAAGACCGGCCTGGGTTGTGGCGTGCCGGTCCACGCTCCGAGGACGTAGCGGCCCGTGGTGGTGAGTGCGAGCGGGCGGGGTGGGTCGAGCTCGTCGCGCCAGCCGTCCGGGGTGGTGCCCAATGGGATGGCCCACAGATTGCCGATGCCGGTGCTGTTCTGGATCGACCAGAGGTCGCCCATCGAGACCCTGCCGGATCCACTGGATGCCGGCGAGGAGGGCGGTGTGGCGGCGGCGCCCGATGTCGCGGCGGCGCTCGGTGTGGTGGCGGCGCTCGGCGGCGGCGGCCAGGGGTTGAGGTAGAGGGTGGCGTTGTGGGACCTGTGCCTGTCGCCGCACAGGTACAGGTGGGCGACCGGGCGGCCGCCGGTGTCGCGGCCGACGGCGAGGAGCGGCTCGTCCCCAGGGGTGCACGCGGCGAGCGAGCCGGCGACGAGCGCGGCGGTGATCGTGGCGGCGGCGGCACGGGAGACCAGACGTGCTGCCGTGCGGGCGGCGGGCATGGTGCCCAGTGTGGCGGAGATCGGCAAGCGTCGCTGACACCAAGACGCCACGCCGATGGCGACTACATTACGTAACCTTGCGGGTGCATTGCGTGACTGTTTTTCGTGAAATATCCGTCCAGGACTCGCATTTCCGGTTAAGTGGGGGTCGCGACGGACGTTCACCGTCGATCACTCGTCGAAAGGTCGTCATCATGAATCGCTGGCTCATCCGGTCGGTGCAGATCGCCGCGCTGTCCTTGGGTGGCCTCGCGCTCACCGGCACCGCCGCACACGCCGACTGGGACAGCGGCCCCAACGTCGGTATCTTCAACGGCAACCAGTCCTCGACCACGGTCCAGGTTCCGGTGAACATCTGCGGCAACGCAGTGGCGATCGTCGGCTTCGCGAACGCCAACTGCGACGGCGGCGCCTACGCCGT
Source organism: Dactylosporangium sp. NPDC050588 (assembly GCF_040654975.1). NCBI lineage: Bacteria > Bacillati > Actinomycetota > Actinomycetes > Micromonosporales > Micromonosporaceae > Dactylosporangium > Dactylosporangium sp. NPDC050588. The sequence goes on from NZ_JBFAJA010000015.1 coordinate 121,451, forward strand.
CAACGGCAGCGGCGGCAGCTACAGCGGCGCCGGCAGCTCGAACGGCTACCACAGCCACAACGGCAACGGCAATGCCAACGCGAACGCCAACAGCCACAAGAAGAAGCACAAGCGGCACTCCGCGAACAGCAACTCGTACCACAACAGCTCGTACGGCAACGGCAACTCCAACGGTGGTAACGGTGGTGGCGGCGGGGCGTACGCCTACAACAGCAACGGCGACTGGACCACGGGCTACAACGCCGGGTTCTTCAACGGCAACCAGTCCTCGACCACCGTCCAGATGCCGATCAACGTGTCGTGCAACTCGGTCGCCCTGATCGGGTTCGCGTCCAGCTGCTGAGCCGCAGAGGCGCCGCCTGCCTCGGATCGTAGAGCGTTGGCCGATGGCCGCGGTGGATCAGCCCTCCCCGCGGTACACCGGCCAACGCTGCTTTCGTCAGTCGATCGGCACCGCGGTGCCGGTGACCGCGACGCCACTGCCGGGGTCGGCGGCCAGCTCGACGGTGACCAGGCTCGGCCGGCCCATGTCGTCGCCCTGGTGCACCCGCAGCGTCGCCGGCACCTCGACCAGGCCCAGCTCGCGCAGGTAGCCACCGAGCGCGGCCGCGGCGGCGCCGGTCGCCGGGTCCTCGTACACGCCGCCGGGCGGGAACGGGTTGCGGGCGTGGAACACCGTCGCCGACTCCCGCCACACCAGGTCGACCGTGGTCCAGTCGTGCCGCGCCATCAGCGCGGTGAGCGCGGGCACGTCGTAGTCGAGGTCGGCGAGCCGCCGCCGGGTGCCGGCCGCGACGACCGGGTGGCTGGCTCCCGCGTACGCCACCCGCACCGGCAGCGCCGGGTCGAGGTCGGCGGCGTCCCAGCGCAGCGCGGCCAGCAGCTCCCGCACCGTCGCGTCGGCCAGCGGTGTGGTGTGCGGCGGCACGCTGCGCAGCGTCGCGGTCAGCCCGTCCACGCCGACCCGCGTCTCCACCTCGATCGCGCCGACCCGGGACTCGAAGCGCAGCGGCCCGAGCCCGAAGCGTTCCGCGTACGCCGCGGCGGTCGCGATCGTCGCGTGCCCGCAGAACGGTACCTCCGCCAGCGGGCTGAAGTACCGCACCCGGACCCGCCCGTCCTCGTGGAACAGGAACGCGGTCTCGGAGTATCCGACGTCGGCGGCGATGGCCTGCATCGCGGCGTCGTCGAGTCCGGCGGCGTCGAGCACCACCCCGGCCGGGTTGCCGCCCTTGGGGTCCGTGGTGAACGCGCTGTACCGAAGGATTTCCATGCACCCGACGCTAGGCCGGTACAAGAGCGGCGGCGCGGTCCAATCGGCGCCGGGTGGTTGTAAGCACCGCCACTGTGCCGCCGTCGTGTCTCGGACAGACACCGGCGCCGGTCAGCTGCGGGGCTGACCGGCGCCGGGTGGTGCTTGTTCGGTGCCCAGTGGGCGCCTGTCGGTGCTCAGGTGATGCTCGGTTGCTGCTCAGTTGGAGGCGACGCCCAGCTGGCCGCCACCGTCGGTGTGCAGCTCCGTGGCGGAGGCGAACGACGAGTCCAGGCGGGCCTGCAGGGCCTCGAGCTCGTGGAACTCGCTGGAGGAGGCCGACTCGGAGCCCTCGGCGGCGAACACGTGGTCCGTCTCGGCGGCGGAGTGGTCGTAGGACGTGAAGTCCGACTCCTCGTACTGCGCGCCGCTCGGGTCGGTGTACGACACGTGGTGGCCCTGGTCGAAGCTGGTGGACTCGGCGGACGCGTGGTCCTGCTCGAAGACGCCGAACTGCGAGTCGTAGTTGCTGTCGCTCGCGTCGACCTGGTGCAGCTGGTTCAGCGACTCATGGTCCTGACCAGCCTCGACGTGGCCGTAGTCGGCGCCGGTGTCGAAGTCGCTCATGGGAGATCCCCTTCAATTGCTAACGCTTGGTGACGACATCGACGGTACGGCCTGTCCCGCCGCCTGGAATCCCCCGAACGTGCCACCGTGGCAAGCTGGTCGAACCGTCCGGTATGTGCTGGAGCGCCGCGAAAGCGGCCTCGGCGTTCGTCAGGGCGGCCCGGGACGCGGGCAGCAGCGGCAGCCGGACGTCCGGGGTGGGGATCCGGCCGGCGGCGTGCAGCACTGCCTTGATCACGGCCGGGTTCGGCTCCGCGAACAGCGCCGCCGACAGTGCGGCGAGGGCGGACCCGAGCCGCCTGGCGGTGGCGACGTCCCCCTCCCGCCAGGCTCGCGCGAGGGCCACGAACCGGTCCGTCGCCACGTGCGCGGACGCGAGGATCCCGCCGGCGGCGCCGATGGCGAGCAGCGGGCCGACGACCGTGTCGTCGCCGCCGAGCACCGCGAACCCGGCCGGCAGCGCGCCGAGCAGCGTCACCGTGTCGCCGCTGACCGGGCCGTCGGACAGCTTCATGCCGGCCACTCCCGGGATCGCCGCGACCGCGAGCAGGGTGTCGACGTCCAGGGGCTGTCCCGTCCGGTACGGCACGTGGTACACCACGACCGGCAGCGGCGACGCGGCGGCGACGGCCCGCAGATGGGCGAGCACACCGGCCGCGCCCGGACGGGTGTACGGCGGCACGACCACCATCGCGGCGTCCCCGCGCACGTGCCGGACCGCCTCCACGGTCGCCGCCGTCGAGCTGTCACCGACCCCGACGAGCAGCGGCGTGCCGTACACCGCGGAAACCTCCCGGCAGGTGGCCACGACCGCGGCCCGCTCGGCCCCGGTCAGCGTCGCCGGCTCCCCGGTGGTGCCCAGCGCGACCAGCCCCGCGGCCCCCTCGTCGAGCACCCGCCGGGCCAGCCCGTCGAGCGCGGCGAGATCCACCGACCCGTCAGCGGCGAACGGCGTCACGAGCGGCACGAAGATCCCTTCAAGCTCCATGTACTCAGGGTCGCCGCCACGCGAGCGGAAGGTCCAGTTCACATTCGTGGCGCCGAGCATAAGCTGAACTGATGCTCGACGTGCGCAAGCTGCGCCTCCTGCGCGACCTCGCCGACCGCGGCACCATCGTCGCCGTCGCCGCCGCCCACAACTACACGCCGTCCGCGGTGTCGCAGCAGCTCGCCGCGCTGGAGCGGGAGGCCGGCACGGCGCTGCTGGCCCGCACCGGCCGCGGCGTCACGCTCACCGCCGCCGGCACGGTCCTCGCGGCCCACGCCGAGGAGGTCCTCGCCGCCCTCGAGCGCGCCACCGCCGCACTCGCCGCGACCCGCACCGGCCTGTCGGGCCCGCTGCGGATCGGGGCGTTCCCGACCGCGATGCGGACGCTGCTGCCGGCGGCGCTGGTCGCCCTGGCGGGGGAGCACCCGGCGCTCGACCTCACCGTCGACGAGCTGGACCCGGCGCTCGTCCCGCCCCGCCTGCGCGACGGCACCCTCGACGTCGCACTGGTGCACGACTACGACCTCGTGCCGATCGCCCCCGACCCGGCGCTGGACACGGCCCCGCTGCTGGACGAGACGATGTACCTCGCGGCGACCCGCCCCCTCGATCTCGCCCAGTGCCGCGACGAGCCATGGATTCTCGCCGGCCCCGGGACGCTGTGCCACACGATGACACTCCGGGCGTGCGAGGCCGCCGGGTTCTTGCCCCGCGCCCGCCACCACGCCGACGACTTCGTGACCGTCCTGACCCTCGTCGCCGCCGGCCAGGGCGTCGCCGTCGTCCCCGAGCTAGCCTTGCACCCCCCAGCACCCTCAGCCGGCGTCGTGCTGACCCCGCTCGCAATGAGACGCCGGACGAGATTCGCCTACCGCTCGGGCGCCGGCGCACACCCGTCAATCGCCGAGTTCATCACCACCGTCCGCTCGGTCGCCGCCACCGGATTGCCAACCCCGACAATCCGATAATCCGCCAGGCATGCGCGCGCCATCGTTGCGTCCCGCGCAGATCGCCATGCCAGTCCCGGCGTGGCCCTTGGCCGAGCACCGCGCTCACTGCGGTTCTCCGGCCGCCGTGGTCTTCTCGCCCGGACCGTCCTGTCGATCCCTGGAACCGGATTGCCGGGTGCGGCAATCCGATAATCCGCCGGACGGCCGTTCGGTCATCTTCGCGCTCCCGTCGACCGCCATGCCAGTTCCGGCGCTGCCCCTGGGTCGAGCACTGCGCCCACTGTGACTCTCGGGCCGCTGCGGTCTTCTCGCCCCGTCCTGCCGGTCGCTGCAACCGGATTGCCAGTTGCGGAAGTCCAGTATTCCGGCCATCCGTTGGGCGGGCGTCCGGCCATCCGTTGGGCGGGTGTCCGGGCATCTACGCGGACCCGTCGATTGCCGTGTCGTTCCCGGCGCGGGCTCGGTCGACTGCCGCCTCCGCTGTGGTTCGCTTGGTCGTGCCGTCTGCTGGTCGCGCTGTCCTGCTGGTCGTGCCGTCTGCTGGTCGCTGCGATCGGATTGTTGGGTGCGGCAATTCGGTAATTGGGTGGGCGTGTTCGCGGTCCCGTCATTGCTGGCTTGGGGTCGGTGCGGCCAGTCGGTCGCCGTCTCGGTCGCCGCGGTCTTCTTGGTCGGACCGTTCTGTTGTCGGCGTGGCGGGATTGTTGGGTGCGGTAATCCGGCAGTCCGCTGGCCAAGAGAACCGCAGCCGGCGTGCCACTCGACCGGGCCCACGCCGAGACCGACACGGCGCTCGACGCAACCACGGACACACCCGCCTGCCCACCGGATTGTTGGGTTGGGTAATCCGGTAACGCGGTGGTGCGGAGCGGTTGCCGGGTGGGAGCGTGGTGGGGGCGTCGGTCAGGCCGGCCGTGTCGGTGTCGACGTTGGACTGCGTGACCGCCTTCACCCCTCAGGACCCGGTTCTGCATCTGCTGCGCCGCGCCACGTTCGGGCCGACGTCCGCGAGCGAGGCCGAGCTGCGCAAGCTCGGTGCCGTCGCGTGGCTGGACCGGCAGCTCGCCCCGGCGACCATCGACGACGCCGCGTGCACGAAGCTGCTCACGCGGTACCCGATGGCCAACCTCGACATCGCCGGGGTGCGTGCCAAGGTGAAGGCCGGCGCCATGAAGTCCGGGGGCTGGGACGCCATGCAGCAGCTCGGCTCCGCCGCCGTCGCGCGCGCCGCGTGGAGCAACCGGCAGCTGCTCGAGGTCATGGTCGACGTGTGGTCCAACCACCTCAACGTCACCTGCCCGTCCAGCGACGTCTGGGACAGCCGCGGCGCCTACGACTCCCTGATCCGCCGGCACGCCCTCGGGACGTTCGCCGACCTGCTGAAGGCGTCCGCCACGTCACCGGCGATGCTGTCGTACCTCGACAACCGCAGCTCCACGAAGGCGAAACCCAACGAGAACTACGCCCGCGAGCTGATGGAGCTGCACACCGTCGGGCTGATCTACACCGAGGCCGACGTGAAGGACGCCGCGCGGCTGCTCACCGGGCTCACCGTCGACAAGACCACCGGCCTGTACAAGTTCGACGCGACCCAGCACGCGACCGGCGCCGTCACCATCCTCGGCTGGCGGCACGACAACGCGACCGCCGGCGGCGGGGAAGCGGCCGCGCTCGCGTTCGTGGACATGCTCGCCCAGCACCCGGCCACCGCCGAGCGCGTGGCCCGCAAGCTCTGCGTCCGCTTCGTCTCCGACGACCCGCCGGCGGCCCTCGTGCAGCGGCTGCGCGAGGTGTACCTGCAACAGAAATCGGCAATCGCGCCGGTCCTGCGGGCGCTGTTCACGTCACCGGAGTTCGCCGCGTCCGTCGGCGCGAAGGTCCGCACCCCGCTGGAGGACCTCATCGGCACGGTCCGCCTGCTGGGCCTGCAGCCGGAGGCGTCCGGCACCGAAGGGGTCCGCGCCCTGTACAACTACCTCGTCGCCGCCGGCCACGCCCCGATGCGCTGGGCGCCGCCGAACGGCTACCCGGACGTCGCCGCCGCCTGGACCGCCCCCTCGGGCCTGCTGATCCGCTGGAACGCACACCTGAACCTCGCCGCCGGCTGGTACCCCAAGCAGCTCGTGCGCCCGGCGTCGATGCTCGCGACGCTGGTGCCGACGCTGCCGGCCACGCACGGCGCGTTCCTCGACGCCCTGGCCACCCGCCTCGTCGGGCAGCCCCTGCAGGTGGCGCACAGCGCGGCGCTGCTCGGCTTCCTGAACAAGTCGGCGTCGAGCCCGCTGAAGGCGACCGACCCCGCCGTCGCCGGCCGGCTGCCGCACCTCATCGCCCTGATCCTCGACTCGCCCTACTACCTGGCCAGGTGACCGTCATGATGGATTGCTGTATTACCGACAACGGTATTTCGCGGCGCGGGCTGCTGGGCCGGGCCGCCGTGATCGGGGCGGGCGCCGCGCTCACCGGGCTCGTCGGGGAGGGCCTCGCGACCCGGCTGGCGTTCGCCGGCACACCGTACACCGGCGACACCATCGTCGTGCTGTCGTTGCGCGGCGGGTTCGACGGGCTGTCCGCCGTCGTCCCGATCGGCGACCCCGACTACTACACCGCCCGCCCCACCATCGCCGTGCCGAAGGCGTCGGTGATCGCCGGGGACGGGATGTTCGGCCTGCACCCGGCGTTCGCGCCGCTGCTGCCGCGCTGGACCGCCGGCACGTTCGGCGCGGTCCACGCCGTCGGCCAGCCCAACCCGTCCCGGTCGCACTTCCAGGCGATGGAGGAGATGGAGCGGGCCGCCGCCGGCACCTCCGTGCGCACCGGCTGGCTCGACCGGATGCTCGGCGTCACCGGCGCCTCCGCCCCGACCGCGGGCGTCGCGATGGGCGCGACGTCCCCGGCCCGCGCGTTCGCCGGCCCGTCCCCGGACGTGTCGATGTCGTCCGTCGACGGCTTCAAGCTCTCCGGCAACGACGCCAGGACCCCGATGGCCGCGACCATCGCCAAGCTGTTCGACGGCGCCCCGGCGGTCATGGCCGACCCGGCCCGCGCCGTCAACGCCACCCTGGGCACCGTCGCCGCGCTCGGCGCGTACACCCCGGCGGCGACCTACCCGTCGACCGCCCTCGGCAGGGCGCTGTGCGACGTCGCGCGCCTGGTGAAGTCGAACGTCGGCCTGATGGCGGCCACCGTCGACTTCGGCGACTGGGACATGCACGAGGGCCTCGGCGGCCCCGTGAAGGGCCAGCGGATGCACGACCACCTGACGGAGCTCGCCCTGGCGCTGGCGGCGTTCGCGACCGACCTCGGCGACGCCTTCAACCGCGTCACCCTGGTCACGCTCAGCGAGTTCGGCCGGCGCGTCGCGGAGAACGGCTCCCGCGGCGTCGACCACGGCAACGGCAACGCCATGCTCCTGCTCGGCGGCAACGTCCGCGGCGGCCGCGTGCACGGCATCTGGCCCGGCCTCGCCCCGGCCAAGCTCACCGCCGGTGACCTGACGTCCACCACCGACTACCGGTCGGTGATCGGTGAGCTGCTCCAGCGCCGCTGCGGCGTCGGGTCGCTGACGGGCATCTTCCCGAACGTCACGCCGTCCTCGTACGAGCTGGCCCTGGCCCGCCGCTGATGCCGGCGAGCAGGAGGGCGAGACCGCCGCGGAACTCCTCGTCGGTGCCGACCTGACGGGCCGCCGCGCCGAGCTGCCGCATGTGTGGGAACGCGGCGGGGTCGAGCCCGGCGATGGCGGCCGTGCCGGGGCCGGACAGCGGGCCGAGGTGCTCGAGCTGGATCGCGCCGACGAGGTACGACAGCAGCCCCCGCAGCGCGACGACCCTGCGCTCCGGGTCGGTGACGGTCTCGGCCAGGATGCCGGCGACCGTCTCCGACCAGCGCAGGATGGCGGGCGACCGGTGCCGGTGCGTCATGGTCAGCGGGACGACGGCCGGGTGGGCGCCGACCGCGACGCGGACCCGCTCCACCATGACGGTGATCCGTCCGGGCCAGTCGCCGCCCTGCGGTGGTGTGGGGTCCACGGCGCCGAGCACCAGCTCGACGACGAGGCCTTCGAGCGCCTCGCGGTCGTCGACGTAGCGGTACAGGCTCATCGTGCCCATGCCGAGCTGCTGGGCGACGGCGCGCATGGTCAGCCCGGCCGGCCCGTCACGGTCGAGCACCGCGAGCGCCGCCGCGGCGATCTGCGCGGATGTGAGTGATCGCGGTCGAGGCATGGCACTTGACAGCGTACGTCATACGCCTACGCTTGCCGGTAAGAGTACGTTGTACGCTTACGATCACGCGGAGGTGTCATGCTCGTCGTCGATTCCCGGCGCCTGCAGGTCGTCGTGGGGGAGCCGGTCGCCGTGCCGGACCCGTCGCTGCTGGTGCACCTGCAGTTCCGCCGCTTCGCCGGCTGCCCGGTCTGCAACCTGCACCTGCGCTCGATCGTCCGCCGCCACGACGAGATCACCGCGGCCGGCGTCCGCGAGGTCGTCGTGTTCCACTCCACCGCGGCGGCGCTGCGCGAGCACGTGACGGACCTGCCGTTCCCGGTCGTGCCCGACCCGCAGAAGCGCCTGTACCGAGAGTTCGGCGTCGAGTCCTCCCGCCGGGCCCTGCTCGACCCCCGCGTCTGGCCCACGATCCTGCGCGCCGTGGCCCGCAGCACCTGGGCCCTGCTCCGCGGCCGCGAACGCCCGCCGTCGCTCACCCCGGCCGGCGGCCGCTTCGGCCTCCCGGCCGACTTCCTCATCACCCCCGACGGCACGGTCCTCGCCGCGAAGTACGGCGAGCACGCCTACGACCAGTGGCCCGTCGACGAGCTCCTGAGCCTCGTCGAGCGGCACGGGTAGGACTGGCACCGGCGGAGCTGGCCGCAGACGCGGCGGACTGACCCGGCCCGGCGGCGCTGCGCGGCGATGGTGCGCCGCGGGTCGGACACAGGGTGCGCGTACTGTGCGCGCAGGTCCGTGAGGATCGGGGGCCGACCCGAGGAGGATCATTGAAGCGCAGTGCCGCGCTGGCCGTCGTCGCCGTCCTGGCGGTCAGCGGATGCAGCTCGCCGAGCAAGGGCAGCGCCGCACCCGCCGCTATGACGCCGAGCGCCCCGGGCGCGACGGGTGGGTCCGGCGCCGGCGGCCTGGGCGCCGCGAGCCAGTCCGCGTCCGCGCCGAGCGGGGCGTGCACGATCTTCCCCGCGGACAACGTGTGGCACGCCGACGTGTCGAGGCTGCCGGTGCACCGGGACTCGGCGGCGTGGGTCGGCAGCATCGGGGCGCAGGCGCACGCGCACCCGGACTTCGGCTCGGGGCTCATCGACGGCGCGCCGTTCGGCATCCCGGTCACGACGGTCGGGCAGGGGCAGGCCGGCGTGAAGGTCAGCTTCGAGTACGCGGACGAGAGCGACAAGGGCCCGTACCCGATCCCGCGCAACGCCAGGATCGAGGGCGGCCCGAACGCCGACGGGGACCGGCACGTCATCGTGCACGACACGGCGGCCTGCAAGGTGTACGAGCTGTACGCCGCCCGCCCGAACGCGGACGGGTCGTGGAAGGCCGGGTCCGGGGCGGTGTTCGACCTGCGCCGCAACGACCTGCGCAAGGCCGGCTGGACGTCGGCGGACGCCGCGGGCCTGTCGATCCTGGCCGGGCTGCCGCGCGCTGACGAGGTCGCCAAGGGCAGGATCGACCACGCGATCCGGTTCACCGCGCCGCGCACGAGGAACGCGTACGTGTGGCCCGCCCGGCACGCGGCGTCCAGCAGCACCGACGCGAACCTACCGCCGATGGGTGCCCGGTTCCGGCTGAAGGCGTCCGTCGACATCTCGAAGTTCCCGGCGCAGGCGCGAGTGGTGGCGCAGGCGCTCAAGCAGTACGGAGCCGTTCTCGCCGACAACGGCTCGCCGTGGTTCTTCTCCGGCACGCAGGACGACCGGTGGAGCAACGATCAGCTCAACGCGCTCAAGGGGCTGAAGGGCAGCGACTTCGAGGCGGTGGACGCCAGCCTCCTGATGGTCGACGCGAATTCAGCCCGCTGTAAGCCATAAACCTAGCGTCCTAGGATGCGCTACGCGCTGTGGTGTGGACCACGGGCGCGTGACCATGGTCAAAGAACCGGTAGATTAGGCATCGCCGGCAATACCCGCGCGGGAGAGATCGTCTGCATTCAGGGCGACGCCGAAGGGGCAAATCCTCCCCGGAACCTCTCAGGCAGAAGGACCGCGACGGGTTGGCACCTCTGGAGGCCACACGACAGAGGGGGAGGGACGTGCGCAGCCCCGACCCCCGGATCCGAAAGAGTGTGGCCAATGACCAGTTTCGCGAGCAGGCACATCGGACCGTCGCCGGACGAGCAGACGACGATGCTGAAGACCGTCGGGCACGACTCCGTCGAGGCGTTGATGACGGCGGCCATCCCCGGCTCGATCCGCTGGCACCAGCCGCTCCAGCTGCCCCTTGCCGCGTCCGAGGCCGAGGTGCTGGGGGAGCTGCGCGCCCTCGCGGCGGCGAACCGGACGCTCGTCAGCATGATCGGCCTCGGCTACTACGGCACGCACACGCCGCCGGTCATCCTGCGCAACGTCCTGGAGGACCCGTCGTGGTACACGGCGTACACGCCGTACCAGCCGGAGATCAGCCAGGGCCGGCTCGAGGCGCTGCTCAACTTCCAGACGGTGATCACGGACCTGACGGGGCTGCCGGTCGCGGGCGCGTCGCTGCTGGACGAGGCGACCGCCGCCGCTGAGGCGATGACCCTGGCGCGGCGCTCGTCGAAGGTCAAGCCCGACGTGTACGTCGTGGACAGCGACGTCCTGCCGCAGACCCTTGCCGTCATCCGGACCAGGGCGGAGCCGCTCGGCATCGACGTGCGGACGGTGAACCTGCGGACCGAGGAGCTGCCGGCGGAGTTCTTCGGCCTGCACCTGCAGTACCCCGGCGCGTCCGGCGCGGTCCGTGACCTGGCGGACATCACCAGGCAGGCGCACGACAAGGGCGCGATCGTCACGTTCGCCGCGGACCTGCTCGCGCTGTGCCTGCTGCAGGAGCCGGCGGCGTTCGGCGCGGACGTCGCGGTCGGCAGCGCGCAGCGGTTCGGCGTGCCGATGGGCTTCGGCGGTCCGCACGCCGGCTACATGTCGGTCCGCAAGGGCCTGGAGCGGACCCTGCCGGGGCGGCTCGTCGGCGTGTCCAAGGACGCGGACGGCGCCCCCGCCTACCGGCTCGCCCTGCAGACCCGTGAGCAGCACATCCGGCGGGAGAAGGCGACCAGCAACATCTGCACCGCGCAGGTGCTCCTCGCGGTCACGGCCAGCATGTACGCCGTCTACCACGGCCCCGACGGGCTGCGGGAGATCGCGTCCCGCACGCACGACATGGCGGTGCGGCTCGCGGCGGGGCTGCGGGCCGGCGGTGTCACCACCGAGCACGAGGCGTTCTTCGACACGGTGACGGCCGTCGTACCGGGGAAGGCGAAGGACGTCGTCGGCGCGGCCGCGGACCGGGGGATCAACCTGCGGCAGGTCGACGCGGACCGGGTCGGCATCGCGTGCGACGAGACGACGACGTTCGGGCACCTGCGTGACGTCCTGGCCGCGTTCGGTCTCGCGCACGTCGACGTGACCGCGCTGGACACGGCGGACGTGGTGCCGGCCGAGCTGCGCCGCACCAGCGACTACCTGAGCCACCCGGTGTTCTCCACGCACCGGTCGGAGACGGCGATGCTGCGGTATCTGAAGCGGCTCTCCGACATGGACTACGCGCTCGACCGGGGGATGATCCCGCTCGGGTCGTGCACGATGAAGCTCAACGCGACCGTGGAGATGGAGCCGATCACCTGGCCGGAGTTCGCCAACGTGCACCCGTTCGCGCCGGCGGCGCAGACGCAGGGCTACCGGAAGCTGATCGGTGACCTGGAGCGGTGGCTGGCGGAGGTCACCGGCTACGACGCGGTGTCGCTGCAGCCGAACGCGGGGTCGCAGGGCGAGCTGGCGGGCCTGCTCGCGATCCGTGCCTACCACCACTCGCGGGGCGACACCGGGCGGGACATGTGCCTGATCCCGTCGAGCGCCCACGGCACGAACGCGGCGAGCGCCGTGATGGCGGGCATGCGGGTCGCGGTGGTGGCGTGTGACGAGCTGGGCAACGTCGATCTCGGTGACCTCGAGGCGAAGATCGAGCTGCACCGGGACCGGCTGGCCGCGATCATGGTGACGTATCCGTCGACGCACGGGGTGTACGAGGCGGGAATCTCCGACCTGTGCGCGAAGGTGCACGAGGCGGGCGGCCAGGTGTACGTCGACGGGGCGAACCTCAACGCGCTGCTCGGCTACGCGAAGCCGGGGCAGTTCGGGGCGGACGTGTCGCACCTGAACCTGCACAAGACGTTCTGCATCCCGCACGGCGGCGGCGGCCCGGGTGTCGGCCCGGTCGCGGTCCGTGCCCACCTGGCGCAGTTCCTGCCGTCGCACCCGGTCTTCGAGCAGGACGGCGCGCAGGACGGTGTGACGGCGCCGGTCGGGCCGGTGTCGGCGGCGCCGTGGGGGTCCGCGGGAATCCTGCCGATCCCGTGGGCGTACCTGCGGCTGATGGGCCCGGACGGGCTGACGAAGGCGACGGCGACGGCGGTCCTCGCGGCGAACTACGTGGCGGCGCGGCTGCGGGAGCACTACCCGGTGCTGTACAGCGGCAGCGAGGGTCTCGTCGCGCACGAGTGCATCCTGGACCTGCGCGCGATCACGAAGACGACCGGTGTGAGCGTGGCGGACGTCGCGAAGCGGCTCATCGACTACGGGTTCCACGCGCCGACGATGTCGTTCCCGGTGTCGGGCACGCTGATGGTGGAGCCGACCGAGAGCGAGGACCTGGCGGAGCTGGACCGGTTCTGTGACGCGATGATCGCGATCCGTGAGGAGATCGACCGGGTGGCGTCCGGGGAGTGGCCGGCGGGGGACAACCCCCTCGCGGGCGCGCCGCACACGGCGGCGGTCGTCACCGCAGACGAGTGGGCGCACGCCTACCCGAGGTCGCTCGCCGCCTACCCGGCCGGTGTGACGGTGGCGAAGTACTGGCCGCCGGTGCGGCGGATCGACGACAGTTACGGCGACCGGAACCTGGTCTGCTCGTGCCCGCCGGCGTCAGCCTTCGAGGAGTGAGTGGCTACGGAGTGTGACCGCTCAGGCGGCTTTGACGAGGACGTGCATGGCCGGGCCGCGGTGCGGTTCGATCACGCTGCAGTCAGGAAGTAGCTCTCCGGTGTCCTCGAAGACGATCACTCCGTTGCACAGGAGGCTCCACCCCTGTTCGGGGTGCGAGGCCAGGATCCTGGCCGCTTCGTGGTCGGAGTCGTGGGCCGAGGGGCACGCTGGTTGGTGCTGGCAGAGCATCCGGGGTCTCCGTTTGAGAGGTTCAGGTGGGGCCTGTGGGGTGGTTCACATGACCAGTGATGCACGCTACTACGGCCAACGACACGAATCCGCACATGTGACGGCACAACTTGGGGATAATCCGCCATTCGTATGAGCCCATTAGGACCGGTCGTCGGGTATTGGCCCGGGACGGTGGATCTGCACCCTCCCGGGTCGGAACCGGCGTGCCGGCCACACGTTTGGGAGCGTTCCCGGCTGGAGTGGCGTTCGCGCGACGGCGGTGACCCTCTGCAACTGCTGGAGGCGTTCCTCGTCGACGCCGGATTGCCCGTCTCCGACGTGTCCCGGTCACGGACGGTGACGGACGGGGTGTGTGGCGCGGCGGTGCTCCTGGCGCCGCCGTCGGCCGTGGCGTCGCCGGCGCCGGGCGTGCCGGATCTCGTCGCGGTCGTCTACGCCCACACCCCGCCGCCGTACGCGTTCGCGGGGCCGGCCGTGCCCGGCGACGCCCGGGTGGGCCCGTGGACGCCGAGCTGGACCCCGGGGGAGCACGCCGCCGCGGTCGAGGCGGTCCGGGCGGCGATCGCCCGCGGCGACGTCTACCAGGCCAACGTCGTCGGCCACGCGAGCGCCCCGTTGGCGGGCGACCCGCGCGCCGCGCTCGCCAGGGTCGCGGCGCTGCCGGGTGCCCGCTACGGCGGGGTGCTGTCCGGCGCGGACGGCGGCTGGTGGGTGGCGTGCGCGTCGCCGGAGACGCTGGTCGAGGTCGCCGGCGGCCGCGCGGTGACCCGCCCGATCAAAGGCACCCGCCCCGCGACCGCGCAGGGCCGCGCGGAGCTGCTCGCGTCGGCGAAGGAACGCGCCGAACACGTCATGATCGTCGACCTGGAGCGCAACGACCTGGGCCGGGTCGCCCGGACCGGCAGCGTCCGCGTCGACGAGCTGTTCGCGATCCGCCGCTGGTCGCGGCTGTGGCAGGCGGAGTCGACGGTCAGCGCCGACCTGGCGCCCGGCGTCGGCCTCGCCGGGCTGCTGGGCGCGGTGTGGCCGGGTGGTTCGGTGACCGGCGCGCCGAAGCTCGCCGCGATCGACGTCGTCAGTGCGCTGGAGCCGGTCGGGCGCGGCCCGAGCATGGGCGCCGCCGGCTGGATCGGCCACGGCGCCGACGGCAGGCTCCGCGTCGACCTGGGCCTGACGATCCGCACCGTCGCCGTCGCCGACGGTCTCGCGCACGTGTGGGCGGGTGGCGGCATCGTCTGGGACAGCGACCCGGTCGCCGAGGTCGCGGAGGCCGCCGCGAAGACCGCCCCGATCAAGGCCGCCCTGAGCGCCTGACGGCGGGCGGTCCGCTCACCATGGTGAGCGGACCGGCCCCGAGCGTCAGACCTTGCCGAAGATGGCGGTGAGGAGGACCTCGTTGATGTCGAACGCGGTCTTCGACGTGTAGAGGGTGCCGCCGCTGACCCGGGAGATCTCCTGCAGCGCCGCGAAGTCCGCGTCGTTGCCGTACCCGACGGTCACGATCGGCACCTTCTTGTCCGACGCCGCGTTCGCCTCGAGCTTCGGGCGCAGCTGGTCGAGGCTGAGGCCGCCGGTCGGGTCGTCGTTCTTCCCGTCGGTCATCAGCACCACCAGGTTCGTGGCGCCGGGCTGGTACGCGTCGACCACGGCCTGCTGGGCGGCGGCGGCCGTGTCGTACAGGCCGGTGTCGCCGACCGGGGTCAGCTTGTCGATCGCGGCGACCATCTGCTCCCGGCGGGACTTGCCGCTGAGCTGGTCGCCGACCCGGCCGATCGGGATCAGCGACTTGTAGTCCTGCTGGCCGTTCTGCCGGGTGGAGAACACCCACAGGCCGGCGTCGACGTCGCCGTCGAACAGCTGCACGGCCTCCCGGGCGGCGTCCTTCGCCAGCTGCATGCGGTTGCGGCCGGTGCCGGGGACCTGCTCGGCCATGGAGCCGGAGATGTCCAGGACGAGCAGGACGTTGGTGGGGCGGGTCAGCGCCGTCCACGAGTCCATCGACTGCTTGACCGACTCCGGCAGCAGCACCGCCCGCGGCACCGTCTTGATCTTCGCGCTGAACGCGTTGTCGGCGCTCAGCGCGGTGCCGGCGTCGCGGTTCGGGTCGCGGAACCCGGCGTCGAGGAACGCCTTGCGCCCCTGCGGGCCGCGCAGGTACGCGAGGAACTGCCGCGCCGTGTCCTGTTTGTCCTTCTCCGCCCACGGTGCGTCGAGGATCAGGTACGGGTTGTCGGCGTCGGCGCTGCCGTTGGACGGGTACACCGCGACCAGCGGCACCTTCGGGTTGGTCTTGTTGTAGGCGAGGACGTCCTGCTCGAGGGCGGGGAACGCCGACACGTACCGCAGCGCGGCGGTGTCGCCCTGACCGTCGGCCTTGGCCAGGTCGGCGAGCAGCGCGGCGGTGGTCGGGGTGTAGACGGCGCGTTCCTGCTTGAGCTTGGCGAGGGTCGCCTGCTCGTCGGCGGTGACCTCACCGTCGTCGTTGCCGTCGAGGATCGCCATCAGGGCGAGCAGGCCCGCGGTCGACTGCAGCGGGTCGCTCATCCCGAACTTGAACTTGCCCCAGTCGCCCTTGCCGTACTTCGCCCAGCCCTGCGGGTCGGCGGCGACCTTGTTGATGACGTCCTGCCACGACAGCTCGCCGCCGGGCCAGCCGAGCGCCTCCGCCATCGGCTTCGGCATGGCCAGGACCGACGGGGTCCGGGCCAGCATCGGCTGCAGGTCCGGCATCATCCGCTCGGCGATCGCCGCCGTCGAGGCCCGCCGCACCCACGCGGTCGAGTCCGGCACCCACACGTCCGGCGGGGCGCCGGTCTTGGTGTCCCAGTCGGTGCCGAGCGCCTGCGCCATCGACGCGGTCTCCCGGGCGGTGACCTCGACGCGGCCGCAACGCCCCGCGACCGCCGGGTCGCTGTCCGTCCACGACTTGGCGAGGGACTGCAGCAGTGGCGCGGTGCTCGGCGACGCGACGATCTTCGCGGTGACCGTCCCGTTACAGGACGGTTGCAGCAGCCGGACGCCGCCGTACGCGGCGCCGCCGGCGACGAGCGCGGCGACGACCGCGCCGATGATCACTAACCGGCGTCGTGATCGGCGCTGAGCTGGGCTCTTGCGGTGTGACCGCACGTCCGCCCTGTCGGCCTGGTAGGCCATGGGTGTGCCTCCGGGGGTGGGAAGTCGGCACAGTTTAGGCCCTCGTCAACGATCGTTCACGCCGCCCCGAAGTAGCCTGTGACGCGTGACGATCCGACCGATCCGTGTGCTGGGCGATCCCGTGCTCCGCACCCCCTGCGAGACTGTGACCTCGTTCGATGCCGAGCTGCGTGCGCTCGTGCGTGACCTGCTCGACACGGTGACCGGTGAACCGGGCCGTGCCGGGGTCGCCGCGCCGCAGATCGGGGTGGGGCTGCGGGTGTTCTCGTACGCGGCGAACAAGCAGGTCGGCTACCTCGTCAACCCGACGATCACGGCGCTGGACGGCGCCCAGGACGGCGAGGAGGGCTGCCTGTCGATCCCGGGGCTGTGGTTCCCGACCCCACGGGCGATGCACGCCACCGTCGAAGGGTTCGACGAGCACGGCGAGCCGGTCACCGTGTCCGGCAGCGGCCTGCTCGCCCGGGCGCTGCAGCACGAGACCGGCCACCTCGACGGCGTCCTGTACGTCGACACCCTCAAGGGCGACGCCCGCCGGCAGGCGCTGCGCGCGGTCCGGTCCCAGTTCGCGCCACGCGTCACACGGTGATGAACTGCGGGTGGGCGTGGCGCAGGAAGTCGTGGTGCGCCACCTCCCACCCGTAGGCGCCGGTCCCGGCGAAGACGAGGACGTCGCCGGCCCGCACCGACGCGACCGGCGCGTCCCGGGCGAGGACGTCGCGCGGGTTGCACTGCTCCCCGGCGACCGTGACCGTCGCGTCCCGCACGCCGGGCCGTTCGAACGGGTAGGGCCACGCGTCGACGGGCAGCACCGTGAACGGGTGGCTGTACCCCCACGACGCCGGCAGCCGGAAGTGGTGGGTGCCGCCGCGGACGACGACGAACCACTGGCCGTGGGTGCGTTTCACGTCGACGACCTCGGTGGCGTACCAGCCGGCGGTCGCCGCGACGAACCGTCCGGGCTCCACGACGAGGGTCGCCCCGTCCGGCAGCTCCAGTCCGGCCAGACCGGCCTTGAACACTTCCAGGTCGAAGCGGCCGTCACCGGCGACGTCGACGCCGAACCCGCCGCCGACGTTGATGACCGGCGCCGGCACGCCCCACCTGCGGGCCGCGTCACCGGCCCAGGCGACCGCGTCACGGATGAACGCGGCGTGCGCGGCCGCGTCCAGGTTGTTGGACACCGCGTGCAGATGGAAGCCCTGGACATTCCGGGCGATCGCGAATGCTTCGGGCAGGAGCGCCTCGTCGATGCCGAACGCCGTCGGGACGCCCGCCATCGCGTGGGTGCCCGGCAGCGCCGGGTGCGTCCGGTTGACCCGCAGGCACACCTTCGCACCGCCGTACACCTGCAGCCGCCGCAACTCGTGGAGACTCTCGACGTTCACGGTCGCGCCCGCCTCCACCGCGGCGCGCAGGTCGGCGTCGGTCTTCGCGGGCCCGCTGAAGATCGCCGGTAGCCCGGCCGCCGCGCGCAGCTCGCCGCCGGAGGCGACCTCGAACGCGTCGACGTGTCCTCGCAACGCCGCGACGACGTCCTCGTTGCCGTTGGCCTTCATCGCGTACGCGATCCGGGTCCCCGGCGGCAGCGCGTCGCGGAGCGCGGCCACGTTTGCCCGCAGCCGCTCCCGGTCGTAGACGTAGACGCAGACGGGACGTCCGGCGCCGCGTATGGCGGCGGCCACGTTGGGGGGAACCACGCTTCGACTCCAGTTCACGCACCGGTAGGCTGGCCGGCGATGCAGCTCGACTCCCGCGACCCGATCGCCCTGTGGCAGTACGCGGAACGGTATCTCGGCGTCGGGACCCGGACCTACAGCCCCTACGCCGGCGACCTCGACATCTCCGACGTCCACCACCCCCAGCTCGGCGCGGAGTCCTTCCAGCTGCCGACGTTCCAGGTCCCGTCGCTGCGGACCGCGGCGTCCGGGCTGGTCGAGTCGTCGTTGCCGCTGCTGTACGAGGGTCTGCTGCCGGTCCATCCGGACGCCCTGGACGCCCCCGACCTGGTGGGACGCGCCGAGCTGCTCGGGTCGCCGCGCGGCCCGTCGCTGACCGCGGTCCCGTCCGCGAACGCCCGCACCGTCTTCGTCACCGCCGTCGACGGCCGCCCGGTCGAGCCGCACTTCGTGAAGCTGCACTACCCGCGGCGCCTGTCCCGCTTCACCCGCCGGCTGCGCCGCCCGATCATCGAGCTGCAGCTGTGGGTGTCCGACCACCTCGCCGCCGCCGGCACCCCGATCCTGCCGGAGGTCGCCGGCGGCTGGTTCGGCACCGGCGGCGACGCTGATGAGCATGCCTGGGGCTATCTGCTGCGGGCGGCCCGCCCGCTCGCGCCCGCCCCGGCGTGGACGGTGCCGCTGTTCGCGCTGTACGGTCGCGACCTGCACCACCCGTCGGACCCGACCCTGCTGGAGCAGCTTGTCGTCCGCTCCGGCGAGGACCCGCTGACCTACGTCGCGTCCCGGATCGTGGCGCCGATGGTCCGGCTGTGGTCGGAGGTGGCCCGCACAACCGGCTGCCCGCTGGAGACCCACGGCCAGAACACGCTGTTCGCGTTCGACGCCGCCGGCGACGAGACCCGCATCCTGTACCGCGACTGCGCCATCTACGTCGACGCCGCCCACCGCGCCCGCCTCGGCCTGACCGACCCGCTGCCGCCGACGAACGTCATCCCCCGCGACGTGCCGATGGCCGCGGACGAGGTGTTCAGCCTGACGTACGACAGCTTCATGGGCCACCACGCCCTGTCCTACGTCGCCGCCCTCGCGTCGTCGCTGTGGCAGGTCCCGCCGGCCGCCCTGCACGCCGTGGCCCGCGAGGCCTTCACCGCGCAGGACCTGCTCCCGCCGACGGTCTTCTACTACGACAACGTCCTGTACGACAACGGCGACTGGAAACTCGTCGACACCGGCCAGCACCCCGACTGGCGCTGATCACCGCGGCAACGGCCCGCCGCCGAGCCCTTGCACGCTGCCGCGGAGCGTGTCGTGCCGCCCGGCCGGATCGGGCACCTCGGTGACCAGGCACAGCTCGTTCTCCCGCGACAGCCAGGCGACCCGCAGGTCGGCGCGCTGCCGGAGGTCGGGCAGACCGAGGTACGCGGCGGCGACCTCCCGGCAGTCCGCGTCGGTGTCGTCACCGGGTGCGACGGTGCCGACGAACTCCGCGGCGTGGCTCTGCGTGCACTCGCCGAACAGGTACTCCTGCTCCTCCTCGTCGTCCCCGTCTGTGCCTGTGCCTTTGTCTGTGCCTGTGTCTGTGTCTGTGACGAGGCACGTGATGGCCAGCCGCCGGTCGCCCCGCATGCCGTCCTTCATGCTGCGGGTGCTGCCGACGGGACGCCCGCCGGTGCCGGCGGTCTCCGCGAGCGCGCACAGCAGCCGCCCGCGCACAGGGTCCTTGTCACGCAGCAGCCCGTAGTCGGTGCGCGACTGCTCCCACGGCCCACCGAGGAACGACTCGGCCTCCTCCCGGCAGCGCTCCTCGGCGCCGGCCCCGGTCAGGATCGCGATCGCCTCGTAGTCGTGCGGCTCGTCACAACCGACCGCCCGCACCGCACCCGTGTCAGGCAGGATCCCCGCGGCGGCAGGCGCCGTGTAGCATCCGAGCCCGCCCTCACCACCCGTCTCCCGCCACCACAGGAACACCGCGCCGGCAACGGCCAGCACCAGTACCACCACCAGAGTCTTCGTCCGCACGCAGCGGGACGGTAGCGCCCCACCCTCCCCCGACCAAGCGCATTTCGACCCTGGTCGCCGGGCGCGGCGGGCCGGGGTCAGCGCAGCGGGTTGGGGATGTGGCACCACAGGTCGTGCAGGGGGTCGTCGGCGAGGCGCATCGCGGTGGTGGCTTTCAGGGGCCAGGTGTCGGCGAAGCAGGCCTTGCGGTCGTCGGGGTCGGTGACGGTGGCATGGAGGGTCGCGGCGACAGTGTCCCAGGCGGCGGTGGTGTGTTCGGCGCCGAGGGCGTGGACGAGTTCGGTGAGGACGGTGGACAGGGCGGCGGCGAAGAGCTTGGTGCGCAGCTCGTCCTCGTCGCCGGTGGGCAGGGCGCCGATGAGCGGGGGCATGGGGAGCCCGGCGCGGTCGAGGCGGGGCTGGTGGACGTGGAGGCCGCCGAGGTCGCGGTACCAGATGGTGGTGGGGCGGCCGTCGCGGAGCTCGACGAGGGTGTTCTGGCCGTGGGCCTCGAGGGCGACGCCGTCGCGGAGCAGGGCGAAGAGCGGTGGCAGCATCAGCCGGACCAAGTGGCCGAAGAAGGTGAGGGTGAGCAGGTCGGGGCGGTGCGGCAGGACGGCGAGGGGCACGACGAACGCGTCGGGTGGTGGGGCCTGACGCCAGACGGCACCGAGCGCGCGCTGCGGGTCGCCGTGGTCGTCGAGGACGGTCGCGGCGGTGGTTTCGCGCAGCACCCGCAGGCCGGTGGTGCGGGCGGCGAGGGTGGCGACGAGGTCGGATGCCAGGGGCCCGTTGTGGACGGCGGCCGCGGACAGCGTCCGCACGGCGCTGGTCATCTGGACCTCGACCGCGGTCTTGAGGTGCTCGCCGGGGGTGTCGTGCGGGGCGAGGGTCCGCAGCGACATGAGGGGTGCGGCGGGCAGCTCGCGGCCGGTGTCGCGGACGAGGCCGGTGGCGAGCGCCCGGTCGAGCTGCCACGGGTGCACGGGCAGCAGCGGCGGGCGGGGAACGCCGTTGGTGTGCCATCTGGCGGGGTCGACCTCGACGATGCGGAGCCGGACGGTCGGGTGGTGCTCCGGCGCGTACGCGAGCACGTCGGCGGTGCTCATGCCGATTCTGGTGCGGCAGCACGGGTGCAGCGGGTGCCCGTCGACGACGGACTGCTCCAGCGAGACGAGGTCGTGCGCCGCCCCCCGGGCCCAGGGGGCGGCCAGGGCCAGGGCGAGGTTGGCGACGCTGTTGTCGAGCTCGCGGGCGAGCCGGTCGGCGTGGCCTGCCGGGCGCAGCGCCTCGAGGAGGCGTGCGGGGTGGGTGTACGCGACGCCGCCGGCGACCACCTCGGCGGGCGCGGCGTCGTACAGGTGCCGCGGCGGCGACGAGCCCAGCTGCCGCGGGTCGACGATGCCCTCCCGCCACAGGGCGCCCCACAGCCGTCGCAGCACGCCGGCCCGTGCCGCCGGCAGCACCCGCAGGTAGGCCTCGACCAGGTCCGGCCGGATTTCGCGCAGTACGCGCAGCGTCGTCGTCTCGTCCGGTGCCACCAGCGCTTCCACTCTCAAATCCTAGCATCCTAGGACGCCTTAGGCGACGTGCCTGACGGCACGCCTTTCAAACCCCTGTCTCCGACAGGGGAGAGCGGGGCGGAAGTGGCGGTTGGGAGTCGCGTCGTCCGATCGGTCGGACTTGTCGCGGCGGTCATCGGGCTGCCCGTTCACCTGCGGTGATGCTGTCATGTACAGGAGGATCAAGCGTGGAGCACGGACGCTTCGGGAGGCACCACATGGAGATTCGACAGTTGTCGTCGGCCACGCACGCCGCTGTGCCGGTCAAGGCGACGAACACACCCGCGGTCGAGCCGGTCGCGCCGCCCCCTAAAGGTGGGCTGCCGGCGTCGCAACAGGTGTTGAGCCAGCTGACGCCGGGTGATCGTGCGGCGATCTCGGGGTTGACGGGGTATCACCTGTCGCCGACGGGTGCGGTGACGAACGTCGGTGGGATGCCGCCGTGGTCGTTCATCATGGCGTTCGCGGCGTCGCGGACGGCGGTGCAGCCGGTGGAGGACACGGAGCCGGCGAAGGACGTGTCCCGCGTCGAGCACGTCGACGTGACGGTGTAAGAACAGCTGGCGTGAACGCCGGCGTCGGGAGCGCCGTGGTGCTGGGTGTAGGTGACCTGGTGCGACGGTTGGAGTTGGCGATGTCGGGTGTTCGTGGTGGCGTGGTCGCGACGGCGGTGCGGTTGCAGGCGCAGTGGGTGGCGCAGGCGGTCGGCGGTCGCGGGCGGGTCACGATGCGGTGGGCTGCGGTTCGTGGCCATCGCCGGGGTGTCCGCCCCGCTTGAGACGTGCGCCGCCGGCCAGTGTTGACCGGCGGCGCTTCTGGTGTCCGGGTGGGTGCGCTGGCACGCCGACGGCCCGCGCACCCGGATCCAGCTTAGGGTTCTGGGTATGACTCAGGAGCCGGTTGTGTTGTGGCGGGGTGTCGCGGTCGCGTTGGTGACGCTGTTCGCGGAGGACGGTTCGGTGGATGTCGCCGGCACCGCGGCGCATGCGGAGCGGTTGGTGGCTGCGGGTGTACGAGCCGTGCTGGTCGCTGGTTCGACGGGTGAGGCGGACGCGCTCAGTGATGGTGAGCGGGTGGCGTTGGTGTCGGCGGTGCGTCGGGCGTGTCCGGGGGTGCCGGTGGTGGCTGGTGCGAGTGGTGCGTGGGCGGGTCCGGCGGCGGAGTTGACGGCGGCGTCGGTGGCGGTGGGTGCGGATGCGGTGTTGGTGGCGCCGCCGCGGCGGGCTGGGGATCTGCGGGCGTTCTTCGAGCGGGTGGTCGCGGCGGCGGACCGCCGGCCGGTGCTGGCGTATCACTTCCCGGGGGTGGCGGGTGGTGCGGTGCCGTTGGAGGTGTTGCCGTCGTTGCCGGTGGCGGGGTTGAAGGATTCGACGGGGGATCCGGAGCGGTTGCTGCGGTTGTTGTCGGAGTGGGACGGGGCGGTGTATGTGGGTTCGTCGGCGTTGGTGTCGACGGCGGGGATGTTGGGTGCGGCGGGGGCGATTCTGGCGGTGGCGAATGTGGCGCCGGAGGATTGTGTGGCGGCGTGGGAGGGTGACGCGGCGGCGCAGTTGCGGTTGACGGCGGCGCATGTGGCGGCGAAGTCGGAGTTTCCGCATGGTTTGAAGCGTTTGGTGGCGGATCGCTTCGGGACGTCGGTGGCGGCGCGGATGGGTTGATGCGGGTTACGGTCGGGTTTCCGGCTGTAAGAAGGCGTCGCGGCGTGTTGACGGTGGGTGGCCGGCGTTTTTCCATGGGTGTATGGCTATTGATGCAGTGCTGACAGCGTCGTCGGTGCGGTCTGGGTTGGTCCCGTCGTTGCTGGCGGTGATCGACCGGCGGGACTGGGCCGGTCTGGTGGATCTGGTGACGGATGATGTGGTGTACCACCGGCCGGGGTGTCCTCCGATCGAGGGTGTGTCGGCGTTCGTGGAGTTCTATGAGCGGCGGTGCATCGTGATGTCGGGCCGGCATGCGGTGCAGCGGTGTGTGGAGCTGCCGGACCAGGCGTTCTGCTGGGGCCGTTTCGAGGGCATGTCGCACGCTGGTGTGCCGTTGGTGGAGACGTTCGCGGACTGGTTCGAGCTGCGTGACGGCCGGATCAGCGGTCGTCGCACGTTCTTCTACCGTCCGGCGATCTGAGCTGCTGGTTGCCGGGGCCGGCCGGCCCCGGCAACGTCGGTGGTGGGCCGGTTCGGTGTGATTCGGGTGGCGGTCCGGTCCGTTGGGTTGCGATCCTGCGTGCGTGACTGATGACGCGGTGCTGGGTCGTGCCCGGCGGGTGTGGGCCGCCTTGGCCGGTGCGCCGGTGACGTTCGCGTCGTCGGGGTTGGATGTGGCGGTGTCCGCGGCGTCGTTGCTGTGCCCGCCGGGTTGGGTGGGTGTCGTCGCGCTGGGCGGTGCGGCGGTGGCGACTGCTCCTGATGAGGGTGCGGCGGAGTTGGTGCGGTGGGCGTTGGCTGGTCTGCCGGTGCCGGCGATGACCGACCCGGTGGCGGTGTCGGGCAGGCTGCCGGTCGATGCGGTGCTGGGCCCGGCGACGTTGGCGTTCTGTGACGCGGCCCGGTTCCGCCCCGCCGGCGCCGGGTCCGGCGGGGTGGTGGCGGTGGGTGCGGGTGACGCGGGTGTGCGCGGGTTGCTGGGCCGGGTGCCGGCCGCGGACGCCGGCGAGGCGGGCCTGGACGAGATCACGTCACCGGCGTACGTGTTCCGCACCGCCGACGGTGTCGTCGCGGCCGCCGGTTACCGGGTGTGGGAGGGTGCTGTCGCGCACGTGAGTGTGCTGACGGCCCCAGCCGAGCGCGGCCGGGGCCTGGCGCGTCTGGTGGCCGGCGCGGCGGTCGCCGCGGCGCTGGACGCGGGTCTGCTGCCGCAGTGGCGGGCCCGCCCGGAGCCGTCGCGCCGGGTGGCACGAGCGCTCGGGTTCGTGGAGCTGGGTTCCCAGCTGAGTGTCCGGCTCAATCGGTAGCGGGTGGGCTGAGCTGAGCAGGGTTGCTGGTGTCAGCTTGAGCGGTGGGTTCTCGGCACGATGGGATCTATCGGTTGGGTGGGGCTGTTCTCTGCTTCGAACCAGTCGGCCAGGTCGAACGTGCTCCCGCATGCGCCGCATCCCGCTCGGCCGAATAGGTATGTGAGCCCGCCAGCCAAGGTCGTTTCGCCGCCGGCGGCCGCGGTGTCGTGCATCCATCGACGTATTCCTCCTAGTTCGGCAGGGGTGATCGGCTGGAGCGGAACTCGATGGATGTCGCCGTCGTTGTGGTCGCGGATCGCCGAGTAGTACCCGTAGTCGCCGATGACGATCGCCAGGCGGGTGGAGCAGTGAGGGCAATCGAGGTGATGGTGCTCGTCGGTGAAGTCCATGCTGATGGAAGCCCAGAACGTGTAACCGGCGAAGGCCAGCGTGTCCTGCAACTGCTGGACTGTCGCGGGCCCGGCGGCTGAGGCGAGGCGTGATTGGGCGACGTGGTGCAGCGCTGCCAGCGCCCTGCGAGCTGGCCCGGACCAGAGGGTCGTCCTCGTGGTTTCGGTGCAGCGTCCGTGTGATCACCCCGGCGAGATCCAGCGCGCGGTCACGCTGCTCGGTGTCGCCGGATTGCGCAAGCCGGCTGAGTGCGGGCAGAGCAGCGAAACCGGCCGAGCAGAAGCATTCGGCCTCGACAACCAGACGCCTGTCGAGCTCCGTCCACAGGGCGTCATCCGGCTCGTGCGCAAGCCGGTCGAGTAGCTCGCCGACGATGACGCCCGAATCACCCCGCGCATCGCGCACTGCAGTCCAGTCGATCACTGAATGATCCAACACCACGGCCCATTCGCAGCGGGAAGTACGCCTCGGCTGACGAGAGCTGCTCCTGTCCGGCTCCTCCGGGCCCGATGGTCGCCGCAACCCCGCCGATCCTGCCGTTGTCCACACCCTCGCCACATGCGACTGGGTCAAGAAGGGCTGCGCCAAGGCCATCACCCGTTACGGTCGCGTCGACCTGCTCTGCATCGACGAAGCGGTGCCGAACTGCTGTTCCAGCTCCGTCGTGCGGGTCTGGGTCTGCCTGGCGTTCGCGCCGCGGCTGGCGTGGTTGGTGAGCCGGGCGGTCAGGTGGTGGCGAGGTCGCGGCGGAGGGCGTCGGCGGTGTGGGAGCCGGTGGTGTGGGTGAGTTGTTCGGGGGTGCCTTCGAAGATGACCATGCCGCCGCGGTGGCCGGCGTCGGGGCCGAGGTCGATGACCCAGTCGGCGCTTTTGATGACGTCGAGGTGGTGTTCGATGACGATGACGGTGTTGCCGTGGTCGACGAGGTGGTCCATGAGGTTGAGGAGGTGGGTGATGTCGGACATGTGCAGGCCGGTGGTTGGTTCGTCCATGACGTAGGTGGTGTTGGCGGTGTTGAGGTGGGTGGCGAGTTTGAGGCGTTGGCATTCGCCGCCGGAGAGGGTGTTGAGGGGTTGGCCGAGGGTGAGGTAGTCGAGGCCGACGTCGGTGAGTGCGTGGAGGGTGGGTTGGATGGTGGGTTCGGTGAGGAAGTCGGTGGCTTGTTCGACGGTCATGGCGAGGACGTCGGCGATGGTTTTGCCGCGGAGCCGGTGGTGGAGGGTTTCGGGTCGGAACCGGTGTCCGTGGCAGTCGGTGCAGGTGGTTTTGAGGGTTTCGAGGAAGGCGAGGGTGGTGTGGGTGGTGCCGGTGCCGTGGCAGGTGGGGCAGGCGCCTTTGGAGTTGGGGCTGAAGAGGGCGGCGGGTGCGCCGGTGGCGTGGGCGAAGAGGGTCCGGAGGGGGTCCATGATGCGGGTGTAGGTGGCGGGGGTGGATCGGGCTGAGGTGGCGGGGGCGGTCTGGTCGATGACGGTGGCGGCGGGGTGTTGGGTGAGGAAGTCGCTGGTGATGAGGGTGGTTTTGCCGGAGCCGGCGATGCCGGTGATGGCGGTGAGGACGCCGGTGGGGATGTCGACGGTGATGTGTTTGAGGTTGTTGGTGTGGGCGTCGGTGATGGTGAGGGTGCCGGTGGGGGTGCGGGGGTTGGTGTTGAGGGCGAGCCGGTGGCGGAGGTGCCGGCCGGTGAGGGTGCGGGCGTATGGGAGGGCTTCGAGGGTGCCCTGGTAGACGATGCGGCCGCCGTGGGTGCCGGCTTCGGGGCCGAGGTCGATGATGTGGTCGGCGGTTTCGATGACGTCGCGGTCGTGTTCGACGACGAGGACGGTGTTGCCTTTGTCGCGGAGTCTGCGGAGCAGTTCGAGGAGGCGGGTGATGTCGTGGGCGTGGAGGCCGATGCTGGGTTCGTCGAGGATGTAGAGCATGTCGACGAGGCTGCTGCCGAGGTGGCGGACGAGTTTGACGCGTTGGGACTCGCCGCCGGAGAGGGTGCTGGTCTGGCGGTCGAGGGTGAGGTGGCCGAGGCCGATGTCGATGAGGTGGTCGAGGCGGTCGCGGACGGCGGTGATGTGGTGGGTGTTGGTGTCGTCGGTGAGGAGGCGGAGGACGGCGTCGAGTTCGGTGGTTTCCATGGCGGTGAGGTCGGCGATGGTGTAGCCGTTGATGCGGCTGGCGCGGGCGGTGTCGTTGAGGCGGGTGTGGTGGCAGGTGGGGCAGCCGAGGCCGTGGCAGGTGGGGCACATGCCTTGGGGGTCGTTGAAGGAGAGGCTGCGGGCGTTGGCGGGTCGGGGGTGGGCGTGGGCGGCGTAGAGGTGGCGGAGGGTGGGGTTGATGTCGGTGGCGGTGCCGACGGTGGAGCGGGCGGTGCCGCCGAGGCGTTTCTGGTCGACGATGACGGCGGGTGACAGGTTGTGGATGGCGTCGACGTCGGGTCGGTCGTATCGGGGGGTGCGGGTGCGGGCGAAGGCGGTGAAGGTTTCGTTGAGCTGGCGTTGGGCTTCGGCGGCGATGGTGTCGAAGACGAGGGAGGTTTTGCCGGAGCCGGAGACGCCGGTGAAGACGGTGATGGCGTGTTTGGGGATGTCGACGGTGATGTCGCGGAGGTTGTTCTGTCTGGCGCCGACGATGGTGATGCGGGACACGAGGGTCAGGTTATCCGCGGGGTGCGACGGTTTCGGTGAGGCGCCGTTCGAGTGGGGTGCGGAATTTGGGTGTGACGCGGATGTCGCCGATCCAGTCGGTGAGCCGGTCGGCGGTTTCGCGGACACCGGTGGCGTCGGCTGGTTCGAGGAGTTCGGTGGCGATGTGGCCGGTGGGGGTGTGGGCCCAGCCGCCGACGACGCGGCCGTTGATCCAGATGGTGGGGCCGGGGTTGCCGGTGCGGTCGAAGAGGGCGGGTGCGTGGGGGCCGAGGTAGAAGTCGCGGCTGGTCCAGCCCATCATGGTGGGGTCGAGGGCGGGGAGGAGCGCGACCCACCGGTCGGGTTCGGGGACGGGGTCGGTGTCGTCGGCGAGGACGATGCCGGTGTCGCCGTTGTCGAGGGTGACGGTGGTGGTGTCGAGGGCGGCGACGGCGGCGCGGGTGTGGGTCATGGTCCAGCCGGTCCACCATTTGAGGTCGTTGATGGTGCCGGGGCCGTAGCGGGCGAGCCACAGTCGGGCGAGTTCGGTGCGGGCGGTGGCGGGGTCGAGGGTGTCGTAGGCCGGGGTCCAGTTGGTGTGGGTGTGCCAGGTGTACTGGGTGCTGGTCCAGGTGCCGCTGGGGCGGCCGCGGATGATGCGGCCTTGTGCGGCGAGGAGGAGCAGGACGCGGCTGGTGATGTACTGGTTGCCTTGCGGGAAGTGCAGGACGGTGCGGAGGCGGGGTTCGTCGGCGGCGAGTTGCGCGGCGGTGGCGGCGCCGCCGCGGGCGGCGAGCGCGTCGTAGGTGGCGGTTTCGACGTCGGTGAGGAAGGCGGCGTCGCCGCCGAGGTGTTTGATGAGGAGCCGGCGTTGTTCGGCGGCGATGGTGAGGGACGCGGCGGCGTGGACGACGGGTGCGGTGGTGGTGGGGACGACGTACATGGTGCGGCGCATGCCGAGCATCCGTAGGAGGGTCCGCTGTTCGTAGAGGGCGTGGTCGAGCAGCGGCGCGTCGGGGATGCGGGCGGCGACCGAGAGGTGGACGGTCGCGGCGTCGGTGGCGTGAAGGGTCACCAGGTCGGTGGCGGCGGCGACGGGGTCGGTGGCGGTGAACCCGTGCCGCCAGTAGAGGCGGGCGCGGCGTTGGGCGTCTGAGATGTGCGGGACGGTCACGGGGTCGACGATAGTCAGCGGCGCATCGAGTCGACGTAGAGCGTGATGAGGACGAGCACGGCGACGGCCGTGCCGAGGATGACCCAGAGTCCGACCCCCATGGTTGTGACGGTACCGAGGTCGGCCCCGGCGGGGCGTCGCACGCACGAGTGACATAGGGTCCGAGCCGATGTCCACCGCATTCGTTCTCGCGCATACCAGTCTGGCCCCGGTTCCGCTCGTGCCGGAGGTCCGGTTGCGGTTGGCGGATGAGGCGATCGAGTTGTGGCAGTACACGGAGAAGTTTGCGGGTGGGGTGCAGTTGCCGCCGCCGTTCTGGGCGTTCGCGTGGGCGGGTGGTCAGGCCCTCGCCCGGTACATTCTGGACAATCCGGGCCTGGTGGTGGGGAAGCGGGTGCTGGATGTGGCGGCGGGGTCGGGGCTGGTGGCGATCGCGGCGGTGAAGGCCGGCGCGGCGCACGTGACGGCGGTGGAGATCGATCCTCTCGCGGTGACGGCGATGGCGGTGAACGCGGCCGCGAACGATGTGACGGTCGACGCGCGGCTGGAGGACGTGCTGCCGGGTGACGGCGGCGACGCCGACGTGGTCCTCGCCGGGGATGTGTTCTACAGCCGGGAGATGACCGGTCAGGTCCTGGACTTCCTGCGGCGGGTGGCGAAGCGGGGCGCGGGGTGCCTGGTCGGGGATCCGGGGCGGGCGTATCTGCCGAAGGAGCATCTGGAGCTGGTCGCGGTGTATGACGTGCCGGTGCCGCAGACGTTGGAGGACACGCCGGTGAAACGGACGACGGTGTGGCGGCCGACCCTGTAAAGCCCGTCCAGCCTGTAACGCCCGTACGGGGGGAGCTGGAGCGGGCGTCGGGGGACTTCACCGAGGCGTGGCTGGCGAACCGGCGGTTGTCGGCGCACACGCGGGCGGCGTACCGGCGGGATGTGCAGCAGTTCCTCGGCTGGTGCGCGGGCCGTGACCTGGATCCGTTGCGGGTGTCGTTTCTGCAGGTGAACGCGTATGCGCGGGATCTGGAGTCGACGGTGGACGTCAGGTCCGGGAAGGTCCTGGCGCCGGCGAGCGTGGCGCGGAAGCTGTCGGCGTTGTCGAGCTGGTACGGGTTTCTGCTGCGGTTGCAGGCGGTGGCGGTGAACCCCGTCGGGGGTGCGGACCGGCCGCGGATCGACCGGGACACGTCCTCGACGGTGGGGTTGACGGCCGGTGAGGTCGACGCGATCCTGGCCGCGGCGGCGCGGCAGACGGGGGTGACGGCGGCGCGGGATCTGGCGATCCTGGCGTTGCTGGCGGATCTGGGGTTGCGGGTCGGTGAGGTCGTCGCCCTGGATCATGCGGATCTCGGGGTGGAGCGTGGCCACCGGACGGTCCGGTTCGTCGGGAAGGGTGGCAAGCCGCGGCGGCGGGCGCTGACGCCGGCGGTGACGGCTGCGCTTGATGGTTATGTCGGCGTCGGTACCGGCGGTGACGGGCCGCTGTTCACGACGGCGACGGGGGCGCGGGTGGACCGGCACGCGGTGTTCCGGCTGGTGCGGCGGTTGGCGCGGGAGGCTGGGGTGCCGGCGTGGGAGCGGTTGTCGCCGCATTCGCTGCGGCACGCGTTCGCGACCGCGGCCCGGGACGAGGGTGTCCCCCTGGAGGATGTGCAGGACGCGATGGGGCACGCGGATCCGCGTACGACGCGCCGGTATGACCGGGACCGGCACAACCTGGACCGGGATCCGGCTTACACGATCGCGGCGGCGCGGGCCCGCCGCGGGGACGGGGGCGGTTCGTGAGGATCAGGGCGGCGACCGGCGGCGACGTGGACGGGATCGCGCGGTTGCACGCGGACAGTTGGCGGCGGCATTACCGGGGTGCGTACAGCGACGCGTTCCTGGACGGTGACGTGGTCGCGGACCGGTTGGTGGTGTGGCGGGACCGCCTCCAGGACCGGGCGGGAACGGTCACGTTCGTGGCTGAAGACGATGGTGGGGGTGACGGTGGGCTGGTCGGGTTCGCGCACGTGAAGCTGGACGACGACGTGGAGTGGGGCAGTCTCGTCGACAACCTGCATGTCGCGGACGGCCGCCGGCACGGTGGTGTCGGCACGCGGCTGCTGCGGGCCGCGGCCGGGGCCGTCGTCGACCGGGCGGTCACGTCGCGGCTGTACCTGTGGGTCCTGGCGCAGAACACGGCGGCGCAGCGGTTCTACGCGGCGCGTGGCGGGGTCCACGCCGGGACGGTGGACGTGACGGCGGCGGGTGGGGTGCCGGGCCGGTTGCAGGGCACCCCACGCAAGCACCGGATCGTGTGGGCGGACGCTCAGATCAGCTAGACGAGCTGGTCGAAGTGGGTGTGGAGGTCCGCTGACACGTCGGTGTTGCCGAGCCGGCGCAGCGTCCACAGCGACGCGAGCAGCGCCGGCCGGTCGTCGCCGCGGTCGGCGGCCCAGGCGGCGTGCTCGAGCAGCAGCGCGGCGGTGAGGGTGGTGCCGAGCCGCAGCGCCAGTTCCCGCGCCCCGGCGAAGACCCGGTCGTTGCGGGGGTCGGCGGCGGCGGTTTCGACGTCGGCGGTGAGGCGGCGGGTGGCGGCGATGACGGTGTCGGCGACGCCGGGGAGCCGGTGCACGGCGGTGTCGGCGGCGGTCTCCGCGCGGTGCAGCAGTGGCCGGGCGCCGTCGCCGGTGGTGAGGGCGCGGAGCACGTCGACGGACAGGACGTTGGTGGTGCCTTCCCAGATCGGCAGGACCTGCGCGTCGCGGAGCAGTCTGGGGATGCCGGTGTCCTCGACGTAGCCGGCGCCGCCGAACGCTTCGAGGTATTCGCTGGCGGAGGCGACGGCGAGCCGGCCGGTGAGCAGTTTCGCGAGGGGCGCGACGAGCCGCAGCTCGTCGGCGGCGGAGGAGGCCGGGCTGCTGCCGGGGTCGGTGGTGGCGGTGCCGAGGAGCGCGAACGCGTGGGCGGCGAGGGCGTAGGCGCCGGCGGCGTCGACGGCGAGGCCGCCGAGGGTGGCGCGGTGCAGCGGGTTCCCGGTGAGGGTCCCGCCGGCGACCTGCCGGTTCGCGGCGTGGCTGAGGGCGTATTCGAGGCCGCGGCGCATCCCGCCGGCGGCGGCCGCGGCGTTGTGGAGGCGGGTGACGACGACGAGGGTCATCATGCGGGCCAGGCCGGGGACGGCGGGGTCGCCGACGGGGATCGCGGGGACGTCGTCGAGGCGGACCTCGCCGGTGGGGACGGCGCGGGTGCCGAGCTTGTCCTTGAGCCGCAGGACCTGCAGCCCGTCGGCGGGCAGGGCGGTGCCGGGGGTGTAGCGGGGGACGAGGAACGGTGCGAGGTTCCGGCTGCCGGGTCCGGCGCCTTCGGGGCGGGCGAGGGCGATCGCCATGTCGGCGTCGATCGCGGAGCAGA
The DNA here is from genome assembly GCF_040654975.1 of Dactylosporangium sp. NPDC050588. Classification (NCBI taxonomy): domain Bacteria; kingdom Bacillati; phylum Actinomycetota; class Actinomycetes; order Micromonosporales; family Micromonosporaceae; genus Dactylosporangium; species Dactylosporangium sp. NPDC050588. The sequence continues at coordinate 153,564 of NZ_JBFAJA010000015.1, forward strand.
ACCATTTGTCGCCGGTGAGGACCCACCGGCCGTCGGGGAGCCGGCGGGCGGTGGTGGTGGACCGGGCGATGTCGGAGCCGCCCTGTGACTCGGTCATCCACTGGCCGCTGGTGACGGCGTGGTCGGGGTTGGTGCTGGTGAGGCGGGCCAGCCACGGTGAGGTGGGGTCGCAGGCGGTGAGGAGGGCGGCGGCGCCGTCGGCCATCGCGACCGGGCAGGAGAACGTCGCGGACTCCGGTCCCCACAGGTGCAGCAGCGCGTGTTGCACGACGCGGGTGCCGGCGCCCCACGTCGTTCGGGCGTCGCTGGTGTAGGGCAGGGCGACGACCGCGTGCCGGGCGGCGGACGCGCGGAGCGTCTGCCAGCCGGTGGCGGTGTCGACGCGGTCGATGCGGGCGCCCCACGCGTCGAACCGGGTCAGGGTCGGCGGGTGGGTTTCGGCGTCGTGGTGGGCGGCGCGGAGCGGGCCGAGGACGTCGGCGGACACGGCGGCGAGGCGGGCCTTGGCGGCGGCGTGCCCGCCCGGGCCGAGGAGCCGGTCCAGCCAGCCTTGCAGCTGCCAGTCGCTGGTGTACGGGTCCCGCAACGCCGGCCGGGTCTGCACGAAACGCGTCATACCCCGAAGGTTACCGTCCGGTAATCGTCGGGGTCGAGGCCGCTCACACGAGCCGGAGCTGCCCTTCGGCGCGGGCGGCGGGGCCGAGGTCACCGACGCGGTGGTGGCGGCGGCACAGCACCTGGTAGCGGACGTCGACCTCCGGGGACCCTTCCGCGGGGTGCTCGTCGGTGCTGGTGGTGTCGGTGTCGCCGATGACGACCTGGTCGCCTTCGCGGGCGATGCCGCCGTTGACGACCCGGGCGTTGAGCAGCCCCGGCCGGCCGCACCAGCACAGCACCTCCACCTGGACGCGGGTCACCTCGTCGGCGAGCTCGAACAGCCGCTGCGCGGCCGGGAACAGGCTGGTGCGGAAGTCGGTGGCGAGCCCGAACGCGTACACGTCGACGTCGGAGGTGTCGACGAGGTCGGCGAGCTGTTCGATCTGCGCGACGGTGTAGAAGCTCGCCTCGTCGCAGATGAGGTAGTCCACGCGGATGCCCTGCGCCCATCGTTGCCGGACGAGGCCGCGGATGTCGAGGTCGGCGCCGACCGCCAAGGCTTGCGGGCCGCGGCGGAGGCGGGGGGCCCGGCGGCCCGCCGCC